>NZ_CP121446.1:2710000-3010000 GCF_030643905.1 Flavobacterium sp. IMCC34852
CCGTTTACTGGGGCTTCAATTCAATGCTTCTCCGAAGATAACATCTCCTCTTAACCTTCCAGCACCGGGCAGGTGTCAGGCCCTATACCTCATCTTACGATTTTGCAGAGCCCTGTGTTTTTGATAAACAGTCGCCTGGACCTTTTCACTGCGGCCCCGATTGCTCGGGGCGACCTTTCTCCCGAAGTTACAGGTCTATTTTGCCTAATTCCTTAGCCATGAATCTCTCGAGCACCTTAGGATTCTCTCCTCGACTACCTGTGTCGGTTTACGGTACGGGTTCTTATAATCTAAGTTTAGAGGTTTTTCTTGGAAGCCCTTAGGTACACTATCACTTTGGCCGAAGCCTCCGTGTACTATCGCATTTCCCCAAAAGCCGTGGATTTGCCTGCGGCTCTTATAGGTAGGTGCTTTAACGAACTATTCCGTCAGTTCGCGGTACTTTCATCACTCCGTCACCCCATCACAATTATAAGAAGTACGGGAATATTAACCCGTTGGCCATCGACTGTCCCTTTCGGGTTCGCCTTAGGACCCGACTAACCCTCAGCTGATTAGCATAGCTGAGGAAACCTTAGTCTTTCGGTGTGCGGGTTTCTCGCCCGCATTATCGTTACTTATGCCTACATTTTCTTTTCTAACCAGTCCAGCATGCTTTACAACACACCTTCAACCCTGTTAGAATGCTCCCCTACCACTCCATTGGAGTCCATAGCTTCGGTAGTATACTTATGCCCGATTATTATCCATGCTCGTCCGCTCGACTAGTGAGCTGTTACGCACTCTTTAAATGAATGGCTGCTTCCAAGCCAACATCCTAGCTGTCTGGGCAGACAAACCTCGTTTTTTCAACTTAGCATACATTTGGGGACCTTAGCTGATGGTCTGGGTTCTTTCCCTCTCGGACATGGACCTTAGCACCCATGCCCTCACTGCTGTAAAACATTATATAGCATTCGGAGTTTGTCAGGAATTGGTAGGCGGTGAAGCCCCCGCATCCAATCAGTAGCTCTACCTCTATATAACTATTATCAGCGCTGCACCTAAATGCATTTCGGGGAGTACGAGCTATTTCCGAGTTTGATTGGCCTTTCACCCCTACCCACAGGTCATCCGAAGACTTTTCAACGTCAACCGGTTCGGACCTCCACTATGTGTTACCACAGCTTCATCCTGCCCATGGGTAGATCACACGGTTTCGCGTCTAACACTACTGACTAAAGCGCCCTATTCAGACTCGCTTTCGCTACGGATCCATGACTTAATCACTTATCCTTGCCAGCAACGTTAACTCGTAGGCTCATTATGCAAAAGGCACGCCGTCACCCCACTAAAGGGCTCCGACCGCTTGTAAGCGTATGGTTTCAGGATCTATTTCACTCCGTTATTCACGGTTCTTTTCACCTTTCCCTCACGGTACTGGTTCACTATCGGTCTCTCAGGAGTATTTAGCCTTAGCGGATGGTCCCGCCAAATTCAGACAGGGTTTCACGTGCCCCGCCCTACTCAGGATACCACTATCCTTATCTTCTCTTACCTATACGGGACTATCACCCTCTTTGGTTAACCTTTCCAGGTTATTCTAGTTCAATCCGCAAGAAATGTCGTGGTCCTACAACCCCAAAATTGCCGTAACAACTTTGGTTTGGGCTAATCCGCGTTCGCTCGCCACTACTTACGGAATCACTTTTGTTTTCTTCTCCTCCGCCTACTTAGATGTTTCAGTTCAGCGGGTTTGCCCATCTATCGATGTACTATGTCTTCAACATAGTGGGTTGCCCCATTCGGATATCTACGGATCAATTCGTGTGTGCCAATCCCCGTAGCTTTTCGCAGCTTATCACGTCCTTCTTCGCCTCTGAGAGCCTAGGCATCCCCCATACGCCCTTATTTTGCTTATTGTACTTTTAGCTAAAAGCTAACAGCTATTAGCTGACAGCTTAAAACTGTGTTTCTTTCTACTTTTTAAATTTTCTTATCTCAATATGTCAATGAACTTTATCTGTGTGGATTGGGTTATTTGGTTATTCGGCTATTTGGTTTCCCAAATCAACAAATTACCGCATAAACGAATCAACAGATTCGTGGAGAATATCGGAGTCGAACCGATGACCTCCTGCGTGCAAGGCAGGCGCTCTAGCCAGCTGAGCTAATCCCCCAATCTAATTATGAATTGTGAATTATGAATTATGAATTGGTCAATCCATAACCCCTCAACCCTAGAATTTCCAAGCTAAAAAAAGTAGTCCCGGGCAGACTCGAACTGCCGACCCCTACATTATCAGTGTAGTACTCTAACCAGCTGAGCTACGAGACTCTGTTTTCTTTGCTTAATATTATTTGAACTAACAGCGAGAGTAAAAAAATTCTACTTTTTGAGGACTATCCCCTATATCGTCTCTAGAAAGGAGGTGTTCCAGCCGCACCTTCCGGTACGGCTACCTTGTTACGACTTAGCCCCAGTTACTAGTTTTACCCTAGGCAGCTCCTTACGGTCACCGACTTCAGGTACCCCCAGCTTCCATGGCTTGACGGGCGGTGTGTACAAGGCCCGGGAACGTATTCACCGGATCATGGCTGATATCCGATTACTAGCGATTCCAGCTTCACGGAGTCGAGTTGCAGACTCCGATCCGAACTGAGAACGGTTTTATAGATTCGCTCCTACTCGCGTAGTGGCTGCTCTCTGTACCGTCCATTGTAGCACGTGTGTAGCCCAAGGCGTAAGGGCCGTGATGATTTGACGTCATCCCCACCTTCCTCACAGTTTACACTGGCAGTCTTGTTAGAGTTCCCGACATGACTCGCTGGCAACTAACAACAGGGGTTGCGCTCGTTATAGGACTTAACCTGACACCTCACGGCACGAGCTGACGACAACCATGCAGCACCTTGTAAATTGTCCGAAGAAATATCTGTTTCCAAATACGTCAATCTACATTTAAGCCTTGGTAAGGTTCCTCGCGTATCATCGAATTAAACCACATGCTCCACCGCTTGTGCGGGCCCCCGTCAATTCCTTTGAGTTTCATTCTTGCGAACGTACTCCCCAGGTGGGATACTTATCACTTTCGCTTAGCCACTGAAGTTGCCCCCAACAGCTAGTATCCATCGTTTACGGCGTGGACTACCAGGGTATCTAATCCTGTTCGCTCCCCACGCTTTCGTCCATCAGCGTCAATCCACTGGTAGTAACCTGCCTTCGCAATTGGTATTCCATGTAATATCTAAGCATTTCACCGCTACACTACATATTCTAGTTACTTCCCAGTAATTCAAGTCTATCAGTATCAATGGCCGTTTGATCGTTGAGCGACCAGATTTCACCACTGACTTAATAAACCGCCTACGGACCCTTTAAACCCAATGATTCCGGATAACGCTTGGATCCTCCGTATTACCGCGGCTGCTGGCACGGAGTTAGCCGATCCTTATTCTTACGGTACCGTCAAGCTCCCTCACGAGGGAGTGTTTCTTCCCGTACAAAAGCAGTTTACACACCATAGATGCTTCTTCCTGCACGCGGCATGGCTGGATCAGGCTTGCGCCCATTGTCCAATATTCCTCACTGCTGCCTCCCGTAGGAGTCTGGTCCGTGTCTCAGTACCAGTGTGGGGGATCTCCCTCTCAGGACCCCTACCTATCGTTGCCATGGTAAGCCGTTACCTTACCATCTAGCTAATAGGACGCATGCCCATCTTTTACCGTTGGAACTTTAATATGTCTAACATGCGAAAAACATATACTATGAGGTATTAATCCAAATTTCTCTGGGCTATCCCTCTGTAAAAGGTAGGTTGCATACGCGTTACGCACCCGTGCGCCGGTCTCAAGGAAGCAAGCTTCCTCTACCCCTCGACTTGCATGTGTTAAGCCTGCCGCTAGCGTTCATCCTGAGCCAGGATCAAACTCTTCATCGTATATTGTTGATGCTCGCGCATCGTTTTTTTAGACAAAGGCTAGTCTTTTCAAAAATCCTAAGATTTCCTTACTCTCTTTTTGTTGTTCTAACATCTCTGTTAGAACGGCTGTCAATTCAATATGTCTATGAACGTTGTCTTCTTTATTATCAAACCAATCTCTCGATTAGCGGGTGCAAAAGTAAGCATCTTTTTTAAACTAACAAGGCTTTTCGAAATTATTTTTGAATTTATTTCAAATTCCTCATTTTACAGCTTTTCAATGTGCTTTTCCTCTCTTGCGGGGTGCAAATATAAAAATCTTTTACCTCCCAATCCAAATAAAAATCAAACCTTTTTCAATCTTTTTTTTAAAACACTGAAAACATGATTTTTGGAAACAATATTTCTGATTATTTTAACAAACACAAACCCAAAGACCGCTATTTAGCCCCGATTGGAGCAACTACCATGTAGTGCGCAAAGCGGGAATACGGAACACCGATAAGTCCCGAACCTGACGCTCCTGAAACTATTTTTTCAAGACTTGTTTTTCCCAATGATCTGTAAGTTCATCGATATCTATTGGTATAGCCGGCTTTTGAGGAATAAGTCTTCCTCGGTTAAATGCTCGGTCAAGAATAGATTCTATGAGGAAGTCTTCGTTGACTTCATAGGGTAGGTATTTTGTTTTGAGATTGATATCGAAAAGTCGGGCTGTATTATTAGACCAGAATGCTTTCCAACCACTTTTGTAATCTTTGATGAGTTCGAAAGTGGTATAACCGGTTTGGCGATGTATTAGTTTGACCAAGATTTGCCCTTGTTTTCTGGAGAGTTTTTTTAATTGGGCAGTGAATTCATTTTCCATGTAGTCTTCCACAATTTTGAAATACTTCTTTTTCTCTTTGTTGGTTTTCATCTTGTCCATATTCTTATTAAGAACAGTCAATCTATCGGCAGCTGTTCTAGCATAAGGATACACTTTATAAACTCTGTTTTGAAGCAAGAGGAATTCTTTTTTTTCTGCCGGTGATAATTTGTTTTTGTAAACCACTACTTCTTCTAATAAAATAGGGTCTTTTACTATGGTGTCATTTTCATCGTTAACCACTTCCCTTTTTTGAATGGAATCTGAAGTAACTTGTGCTTTAAGATTAAAGGTTAGCGACAAGGCAAAAACTAAAAAAAATAACTTTCTCATGAATAATAAATATTAGGGTAAAAATATAGAATATCCTTAACAACTGTAATGCCAAATTTATATTTTAGCAAAAAAATATTTATGGCAACAAAATCTATACTTACCAAATCGTCGCTTACCTTTTTGGAGCGTTATTTGAACAATGCTTCTCCTACCGGTTATGAATCAGACGGTCAAAAACTTTGGATGAATTATCTGAAACCATATGTTGACACTTTTATTACCGACACTTATGGTTCTGCTGTTGGTGTAATTAATCCTGACGCACCGTATAAAGTTGTTATCGAAGGTCATTCGGATGAGATTTCGTGGTATGTCAATTACATCACCGACAATGGGCTTATTTATGTAATTAGAAATGGTGGTTCTGATCATCAAATTGCTCCTTCTAAAAGAGTTAATATACATACCAACAAAGGAATTGTCAAGGGTGTATTTGGATGGCCTGCCATTCACACCAGAAACCGAGGTAAGGAAGAATCGGCTACTTTACACAACATCTTTATAGACTGCGGTTGCGCAAATAAAAAAGAAGTTGAAGCATTGGGTGTTCATGTTGGTTGTGTGATTACATATCCGGATGAATTTATGATTTTGAATGGCAATAAATTTGTTTGTCGTGCCATTGACAACCGAATGGGCGGTTTCATGATAGCTGAAGTTGCACGACTTCTGAAAGAAAACAAGAAAAAATTACCTTTTGGATTGTATATTACTAATTCCGTTCAAGAGGAAGTTGGACTTCGCGGAGCCGAAATGATAACCAAAACCATTAATCCTAATGTTGCTATTGTGACCGATGTATGTCATGATACGAGTACTCCGATGATAGACAAGAAAATTGAGGGCGATTTGGAAATGGGGAAAGGACCGGTTATAGCTTATGCACCAGCCGTTCATAATACTTTGAGGGATTTGATTGTAAACACTGCACAAGACAAAAAAATTCCTTTTCAACGTCATGCGACTTCCAGAGTAACTGGAACAGATACTGATGCATTTGCTTACAGTAATGGCGGAGTTCCTTCCGCTCTGATTTCACTTCCTTTGCGTTATATGCATACCACTGTTGAAATGGTACATCGTGAAGATGTAGAGAATGTTATTAAGTTGATTTATGAGAGTTTGCTTAAGATAGAAAACAACGACTCCTTCTCTTACTTTAAATAATCAGAAATAAAAAAGCATCCTAACGGATGCTTTTTACATTTACATTGCTGCAAAACTAACTATAACCCATAACCTTATAATTTCAAATCAATTGTAACCGCCATGTTATTGTTACATGCTTTGTTGCCTTTTAACAAGCGATTGATTTTTTCAAAATCTAACGGAAAGTACTCCGTAGTTACATTGCTTTCAATAATCTGATTGCTCTCTGCAATTTTGTCTTCCAATGACATTTCTAATACAATTGGTTGGTACGCTTCTTCACAAGTTTCGGTAATCAATATATTTTCGGCAATAACCTCTTCAACTGATTTGGTATAATTTGATTGGATTACCGAAGCCGGATTAAAAATGACCACTTCTTCACCGGTATTATCAATAGTGAATTGAGACATTTCGTTTTTCACCAAAGTCAATTGACTTTGTTTTTGAGCGTTGTCTACACTTACTGTAGCTAAATCTTGTTGAACTAAATCTTGAGCGTTTAATTCATTTGCTGCATTACCGTTAGTAAAACTTAAAGCAGCTAGTCCTAAAAAAATGATTGTTGTTTTCATGATGATTGATTTATTTTTTGATGATGATTTTTGGTATTGTTATTAATATCCTATGCAAATATATGGCTAAAAACTAGTATCTTGTATTGCATAGTACTTAAATTTAACATAATTTTAACTTTTAAATAATTTCAACTTGTTGATTTTGAGAAAAAAGCGCTGTTTAATAACAAACAGCGCTTTGATTTGTTACAACTAAACTTGTTTCAAATAAGCAGCCGCTTCATTGGCTTTTGAGAGCTCTGCATACTTTAATGCGGTGAACCCTTTCTCATCTTTAGCGTCTAATTTTGCTCCTTTATCCAATAATACTTTAATGATTTCCACTTTATTGTAACGAGCCGCCAACATTAATGGTGTGGTTCCGTTCGTAGATTCATTCACATCTGAGCCATACTCGATAAATTTTTTAACGGTAGCCAAATCTCCTTTAACGATAGCGTTACAAAGTGGCGTAACATCATACATTATAACTTCGGTTGGATGAGAAGTTGTTGAAACATTGGTTGCCAAAGCAACATTAGTAAAAGCTACAAGAGCTAAGCCTGCAAAAATGATTGTTTTTTTCATGATGAATGATTTAAAAGTTATTGATTGCTGATTAGACGTCACAACCCTAATTTTCGTTGCATCAAATAGTTAAGAATAACAAAATTTTAACATTATACAAAAAAAACCACGCCTTAGCGTGGTTCATCATTTTAAGTTTACTCTTAATTTACGATTTCAAAAAATCAACAACGTTTTTTTCAATTCGTTCATTAATGTTAGAAATATCAGCTTTAACAAATTGTTCTCCTATAATATTCTCATATAATTCAATGTATCGCTCTGAAACACTTTCGATATAAGCATCGGTCATATTGGGTATTTGTTGTCCTTCCTTGCCTTGGAAACCATTTTCAATCAACCAACGACGAACAAACTCTTTTGATAATTGTTTTTGTTCTTCATTATTGTTTTGTCTTTCCTGATAACCGTCGGCGTAAAAATAACGCGAAGAATCCGGTGTATGGATTTCGTCAATTAAAACAATTACACCGTCTTTGGTTTTACCAAATTCATATTTGGTGTCCACTAAAATCAATCCGCGATTGGCTGCAATTTCAGTTCCGCGTTGGTATAAAGCTCTGGTGTAATTTTCTAATACCAAATAATCCGCTTCGGAAACAATGCCTTTTTCCAAAATCGCTTCACGCGATATGTCTTCGTCGTGCGAACCGTTATCCGCTTTGGTTGTTGGAGTGATAATTGGTGTTGGGAATCGATCATTTTCTTTTAAACCTTCAGGCATGGTGACTCCGCAAAGCACTCTTTTGCCGACTGCATATTCACGGGCTGCATGACCTGAGAGATAACCTCGGATTACCATTTCAACTTTAAAAGGTTCACAAAGATGACCAACTGCTACGTTTGGATCCGGAGTAGCGATTAACCAATTCGGAACAATATCTGAAGTCAAGTGCATAAACTTGGTGGCAATTTGGTTTAGTATCTGACCTTTGTATGGAATTCCTTTAGGCATAACTACATCAAAGGCCGAAAGTCTGTCGGTGGCGATCATGACTAAAATTTCGTCGTTGATATTGTAAACCTCTCGTACTTTACCTCGGTAAACGGATTTTTGTCCCGGAAATTGAAAATGGGTTGTAGTGATTGTATTCATGTTGTTGTGTTGTTGTGGGTGCAAAAATAGTAATTTGAGATTACTTTTTCAGACAACAATTAAAAATAAAAAGAAACCCTATCATTTGACTTGACAGGGTTATAAATTAATACTTTATCTTTTCCGAAACAACTTCTTCATAATTTTTAAAAAAGTAATTAATGACAACAAAAAAATGACAAATAACAAAATACCGTAGCCAACTTGCCAAGGTGAGTAAATTGTGGTATGCCAACCCGGTATCACAGAAGTAACGGTATCAAAAAGATAAACTTCTCTTCCAATCAAAAAAAACACCACTAAAACCAGAAACAACCCAAATAATAATTTTCTTCTGAACATTTAGTAATCGTTATTCTCAATACTCTTATAAGCATCAATTACCTTTTTCACCAATCGATGGCGAACAATGTCTTTGTCATCCAAATAAATGATACCTATGCCTTCAATGTCTTTCAAAACCAAAATAGCTTCTTTCAAACCGGAAATGGTTCTTCTTGGTAAATCTACTTGTCCCGGATCACCGGTGATAATGAACTTAGCATTTTTACCCATACGGGTTAAAAACATTTTCATTTGAGAATGCGTAGTATTCTGAGCTTCATCCAAGATTACGAAAGCATTGTCTAACGTTCGTCCACGCATAAAAGCCAGAGGTGCAATTTGAATGATTCCTTTTAAAATATAGTCTTCCAAAGTTTGTGGCGGAATCATGTCACGCAAAGCATCGTATAAAGGTTGCATGTACGGATCTAGTTTTTCTTTCATGTCTCCGGGCAAAAAACCAAGATTCTCTCCTGCTTCAACCGCCGGGCGAGTTAAGATGATTCTTTTGACTTGTTTTTCTTTTAAAGCTTTTACAGCCAAAGCCACACCGGTATAGGTTTTCCCGGTTCCGGCCGGTCCAACGGCAAATACCATATCATTTTTAGCCACATAATCTACCAGCTTTTGCTGGTTGGGCGTCATAGCTTTGATGAGTTTTCCTCCTAAACCATGTACCAAAATTTTATCATGATCGGGCATGCGTTGCTCTTCTTGTGAATTGCTTTGTATCACTCGATCAATTACATTATCATCAATATTATTGTAGCGGGTAAAATGCAACATCAGACGGTTAAAACGGTTTTCGAACTCATCTAACTCTTCTTTCTCTCCGAAAGCTTTCAGGGTAGTGCCTCGGGCTACGATTTTGAGTTTAGGGTAATATCTTTTAATGGTTTCAAGATGAGCATCTTGAGCGCCCCAAAATTCTTTGGGTGCAATGTCGTGTAATTCAATGATACGTTCGTTCAAAAGCAGCAGTATTAAATTAAAATAATTAGCTATATATTGTTAGCTTTGTATCCAAATTTAATCAAATAAAAGAATAGGTTTTACTATTTTTGACCCCAATTTCAATCAAGTTATAAACAATCTATGTCAATAATTACCTTAACCACCGATTACGGATTAAAAGACCACTTTGTCGGGGCTTTGAAAGGAAAGTTGTTGACGGAATATCCCGAAGCGGTTATTGTTGATATTTCGCATCACATCGATGCTTTTAATATAGCGGAAGCGGCTTATATTATCGGAGCTGCTTATGGTAGTTTCCCAAAAGGAACAGTGCATTTGATTGGGGTTGACATTGAATTAAGTTCGCAAAACCAACACATTGCCATGCAATGGAACGATCAATATTTTGTTTGTGCCGACAATGGCATTCTCAGTATGCTGATTCAGAAAATTGTTCCTCAAAAGTTAGTGACTATTAACATTCACGACCGATTGCCCAGCGATGCTACCGATTTGGATGTGTTTGTAAAAGTAGCCTGCCATTTAGCCAAAGGTGGTTTGCTGAATGTTATTGGCAAAGAAATTAGCACCATTAAAGAGGTAACTGAATTACAAGCCGTTGCACAAGACAATCAAATCAAAGGCTATGTCATTTACAGTGATCATTTAGGCAATGCGGTGACTAATATTTCTAAAAAGTTATTTTTGGAAATGGGCAAAGGCCGACCTTATGAAATCAAATTTAAAAACCAAACCATCAAGACCATTCTTCCAAAATATTCAGACATTGTCATTTCTGAAAAATATTCCTGGAAAGATTATGAAGGCGAAAAATTAGCGATATTCAACGAAGCCGGCTTTTTAGAAATTGCCATTTTCAGAAGTAATCCTGATACGGTTGGCTCTGCAAGTTCGTTATTGGGATTGACTTATCGAGATTTGGTAACTATCGATTTTAAGAACTAGATAAAAATTATGTTTGTCAGAATAGTAAAAATGAGCTTTCATGAAGAAAATATTCCGAAGTTTTTGGAGAATTTTGATAGCATCAAAGAAAAAATAAGAGGTTCAGAAGGCAATCGTTTCCTTGAATTGTATCAGGACAAATACAATCCCTGCATTTTCTTCACCTACAGTTATTGGGAAACCGAAGAGGATTTAGAAAATTACAGACGTTCGGCTTTGTTTGACGAAGTTTGGACATTTACCAAACAACTATTCAACGACAAACCGGAAGCCTGGAGTGTGGATAAGTTAGTTTCACTAACTTAATTATGACCCGAGCACGAAGTGCAAATTATATGGAGTGGAACGGAATAAATTATAAATTATGAATTACGAGTTGTAAGTTTGGCCTCAAATTACCAAATTAAAACAAAACAAAAACATACATGAAATCAATCGCATTACGAGAAATAAAATCCTTCTTTGGTTCACCCATCGGTTATTTGGTGATTGCCATTTTTCTGTTGCTCAACGGACTGTTCCTTTGGGTTTTTGATGGAGAATACAATATTTTACAAAGCGGGTTTGCCGATTTGAGTCCGTTTTTCACTTTAGCACCATGGATATTGATTTTCCTGATTCCGGCGGTGACCATGAGAAGTTTTTCGGATGAAAAAAAACAAGGTACTATTGAACTTTTGTTGACCAAACCATTATCGATTTGGCAAATCGTAAACGGAAAGTTTTTAGGTTCTTTTTTATTGATTGTAATCGCACTTGTTCCAACCTTGGTTTATGTTTACGTGATATCGAGTTTAGGTTCGCCCGAAGGCAACATCGACATGGGCAGCACCATGGGTTCCTATTTCGGGCTGTTATTTTTAGTGGCCTCTTACACCGCTATCGGCATCTTTACTTCTACCCTTTCCGAAAATCAAATCGTAGCATTCTTGGTTTCAGTTTTTTTGTGTTTTCTGTTTTATTACGGATTTGAAGGCGTTTCGAATTATGCCTCAGATTTTGAAGATATCGTAGCCAAAATCGGAATGGATTACCATTTCAAAAGCATGTCTCGAGGCGTTTTAGACACACGGGATATCTTGTACTTTGTGAGTGTAGCCTTTTTATTTTTATCGTTTACCGTGTATAAATTAAAATCCCTGAAATCGTAATGAGTGCACCGAAAAACAATTTGAAAAATATTGCCATTACCCTTGTACTTGTAGTGGTTTTAAACTTTGCCGGTCATTTTGCCTACAAACGTTTTGACCTAACGGCTGACAAACGCTATACGCTTTCTGAAACTTCTTTAAACATTGTTAGCGAAGTACAAGAACCGCTTTATATTGATGTTTTTTTAGAAGGAGAATTTCCGGGTGAATTCAAAAAATTACAAACGGAAACCCAACAGTTACTGGAAGAATTCAAAGCCGAAAACCCGAATATCATCTTTCAATTTGTCAATCCGCTGGAAGACGAAGAACAAAGAGACGCCACAATCCAATCGTTCTTAGAAAGAGGTTTGACGCCGGTTAATGTAACCGTAAACGATAAAGGCCAACAAACCCAAGAAGTCGTTTTCCCATGGGCTGTAGCTACTTGCGGTGACAGAGTCGTAAAAGTGCCGTTGTTAAAAAATATGATGGGCGCTTCCACAGCCGAAAAAGTAGTGAGTTCGGTACAACATTTAGAATATGCTTTCGCCAATGCCATCAATACTGTGGCTAAAGCCAAACAAAAGAAAGTGGTTATCCTAAACGGAAACGGTGAATTAGAAGACCGATACATAGCCAATTTTATCACCACCGTAAGAGACAATTATTACATCGGACCATTTACTTTGGATTCTGTAGCCAAAAGTCCGAATGAGACTTTAAAATACCTTAACAAATACGATTTAGCCGTTATTGCCAAACCCACAGAAGCTTTCTCCGATGAAGAAAAACAAGTCTTAGACCAATTCATCATCAACGGTGGAAAAACACTTTGGTTGGTCGACCAAGTCAATATGGAAATGGATAGTTTGTATAATGAAACCGGTTCCAACTTGGCTTTTCCGAGAGATTTAGGCTTGAACGATATGTTCTTCAAATATGGCATCAGAATTCGTCCCGATTTGATTTTTGATTTGCAAAATACACCTATTGCTTTGGCCACCGGTGAGCAAGGAAGCGCCACGCAATACACCCAATATCCTTGGTTTTATTCACCATTGATTTATCCAACGGCCAATCATCCGATAGTGAGTAATTTGGACGGTATTAAATTTGACTTTGCCAGTCCGATTGAGATTTTAGGCAATGATATTAAGAAAACGGTTTTATTACAATCCTCGCAAGTTTCCAGGTTAGTAGGTACGCCGGCGCAAGTGAGTTTAGAAGTAGTGTCGCTTCGTCCGGAACAAAAAGAATTTGCCGGAAAAGGCAATTATCCTGTCGCGGTTTTGTTGGAAGGCCAATTCCATTCGATGTATGAAAACCGGGTTTTGCCTTTTAAAGATGCGACTTTTAAAAATTTGGGCAAAGCCAATAAAATGATAGTGGTTTCAGACGGCGACATCATCAAAAATCAGTTTGATAAAAACGGAGTACCGCTCGAATTGGGTTATGACAAATGGACCAATAACTTGTATGCCAACAAAGAGTTTATGATGAATTGTGTCAATTATTTGTTAGATGACAACGGACTTATTAACATTCGAAGCAAAGAAGTTGATTTACCGATGTTGGACAAACAAAAAGTCTATGACAATTACACCAATTCGCAAGTCGTAACTGTAGCAGTTCCAATAGTAATCTTGTTGTTATTTGGTGTAGCCTTTACCCTTTTGCGCAAGCGAAAATACAGCAAGTAATGTTAATAAAAAACTTTTTGAAATCTGTTACTTTAAGATATATTTGTAAAAAATAAAACGAAATGAAGTTCATAGTATCGAGTTCATACTTATTAAAACAACTACAAGTTTTAGGTAGCGTTATCAACAGTAGCAATACCTTGCCTATTTTAGATAATTTCCTATTCGAATTAGACAATAAAACCTTAACTGTTTCGGCTTCTGATTTAGAGACAACCATGTCGGCTACTTTAGAAATCGATTCAACCAGCAAAGGCAGTGTGGCGGTTCCGGCGAAATTGTTATTAGACATTCTGAAAACATTTCCTGAGCAACCATTGACTTTTACGGTAGAAGAAAACAGCACGATTGAAATCAGTTCCAACTCCGGAAAATACGCCATTGCTTATGCTCCGGGAGAAGAATTTCCAAAATCGGTGAGCTTAGACAATCCGTCTTCAACCGTAGTTCCTTCAGAAGTATTGGCAACCGCTATCAGCAAAACCATTTTCGCTGCCGGAAATGACGATTTACGTCCGGTAATGAGCGGAGTGTTTTTCCAATTTTCTCCGGAAGGTTTGATTTTCGTGGCCACTGATGCTCATAAATTAGTGAAGTACGCCAGAACTGACGTAAAAGCGTCGCAAGTAGCGGATTTCATTATGCCCAAAAAACCTTTGAACATTTTAAAAGGTATTTTAGGAACCTCAGAATCTGATGTAACGATTGAATATAATGATTCTAACGCGACTTTCTCTTTCGACAGTTACGTGTTGACTTGTCGCTTAATTGATGGAAAATACCCGAATTATGAAGCGGTAATTCCGAAAGAGAATCCGAACAAATTGATGATTAACCGTGTTCTTTTATTGAACTCCGTGCGTCGTGTTGCGATTTTCTCTAACAAAACTACACACCAAATTCGTTTAAAAATTGCCGGTGCCGAATTGAATATTTCTGCCGAAGATATTGATTACTCTAACAAAGCAGAAGAGCGTTTGACTTGTGATTACCAAGGTGATGACATGCAAATTGGGTTCAACTCCAGATTCTTATCTGAAATGTTGACCAACTTACAATCGGACGAAATCATGTTGGAAATGTCAATGCCAAACCGCGCCGGAATCTTAACGCCTATTGATGGTTTAGATGAAGGCGAAACCGTAACCATGTTGGTTATGCCGGTAATGTTGAATAACTAATATAAACTAACCTTTATACCTTAAAGCGTCTCAATTTAAACTGAGGCGTTTTTTTTATTCGTGAAAAGCCAAAATCGGCGTTTGTAAATGATAAGATAATTTTTGAGTAGTCGTAGTAGTAAATAACTCTATAAAGAAATTGCGCTTGTAAGTCAGCATGGCCAACATATCGACTTCTTGGCTAACTAAAAAATCTTCAATCGTTTCTTTTACATCTGCATTTGGAATAATGAAAAATTGAAGATTCTCTTCATCTTCAAAATGAGATTGCCAACGGCGAATGGTATCATCCGTAACATCAGAATCAGGGGTTTTAACATACAAACATTTGACTTTGGCATGGAATCGTTTGGCATAGAAGAGTACTTTGATTAAAGCTTCTATGTCTTTTTTACGGAATCGGGTGGTAAAGGCTATGGTGTCAATTTTTTGAAATTGGACACCAGCCGGAACACTCAAAACCGGAACTGATACATTGGCAATTACCGAACCTGTATTGGTACCGATAAAACTATACCACCAACCTTCGGCACCATTGGTACCCATAACTACCAAATCGATGTTTTCCTGAGCAATGACTTTCTTGATGGCGACCAACAAATCACCATCCATCATGATGTGACTCATTTGGATGTGATTGAGATTTCGCGATTCGGCTATAGCGTGTAACTTGGGCAATCTTTCTTTAAAGTGCTCCAAATTGGCCAATTCAATAGTATCGTATATCGTAGCATAATTAATCGGCATCGCCTGACTGTCGACAACCGGAATTTCAAAAGTATGCAACAAAACCAACTCCGCTTTCAATCGTTTGGCCATTTCCAAAGCATACACAAAAGCGTTATCCGAAGTTTCGGAAAAATCAACGGGAACTAATATTTTTTTCATACCTAAAGATTTTTATTTAACCAAAGATATAACCATAATCTCACCATAAAAATGACAATTATCAGTCCTAAAAATACTGTCTCAGGCTTTTAAAATATACTTGAGAAGTTTTCTTAACTTTGCCCAAAAAATTAAAACGATGATTTCTCAGGAAACTATAGTAGCTTTAGCGTCACCTTCGGGCGCCGGTGCGATTGCTGTGATTCGAATTTCAGGCAAAAACGCTATTGCCATTGCGGAGCAAGTATTCCAATCGATTTCCGGGAAAGCCATCAGCCAACAAAAAACACATACCATACATCTTGGGCATATTGTGGATGAAGGAAAAGTGTACGACCAGGTTTTGCTTTCCATTTTTAAAAATCCGCATTCTTATACCGGAGAAGATGTGATTGAAATATCCTGTCATGGATCAACTTATATCCAACAACAAATTATCCAATTATTGTTGCGAAAAGGTTGCAAAATGGCTCAAGCAGGAGAATTCACCTTACGCGCTTTTTTAAACGGCAAACTCGATTTATCGCAAGCCGAAGCCGTCGCCGATTTGATTTCGTCAGACAATGAAGCCAGTCATCAAATTGCTATGCAGCAAATGCGCGGTGGTTTTAGTAATGAAATTGCGAAACTGCGTGAAGAGTTGTTGAATTTTGCTTCGCTAATTGAACTCGAATTGGACTTTGCTGAAGAAGATGTAGAATTTGCCGACCGAACCCAATTTAAAGAATTACTCAACCGAATTGAATTTGTTTTAAAAAGACTAATCGATTCCTTTGCCGTGGGTAACGTCATCAAAAACGGGATTCCTGTAGCGATTGTAGGTGAACCCAATGTGGGAAAATCGACTTTACTCAACGCTTTATTAAACGAAGAACGCGCCATTGTTTCCGACATAGCCGGAACAACTCGTGACACTATCGAAGATGAATTGGTTATTGAAGGAATCGGATTCAGATTTATAGATACCGCAGGAATTCGCGAGACTAAAGATCTGGTAGAAAGCATCGGTATCAAAAAAACTTTTGAGAAAATTGAGCAAGCGCAGGTGGTTTTGCTATTAGTTGACGGTTCTCGGTTATCAGTTGAGAGTTTGACAAACGTAAAAATTGAAATCGAAAAAATTCGAAATCAGTTTCCCTTAAAACCAATTGTAATCATCATCAATAAAAAAGATTTGATTGCTCCAGAAATGCTTTCAACCATAAACAACCAACTGACAACAGACAACGGACAACCGACAACCATTTATATTTCCGCCAAAAACAAAGAAGGTATAGACGAATTAAAAAAGCAACTCCTGTCATTTGTAAACACTGGCGCTTTACGCAATAATGAAACCATAGTGACCAACACCCGTCATTATGATTCGCTGTTAAAAGCTTTGGAAGAAATTCAGAAAGTACGTTTTGGGATGGATACCAATTTATCCTCCGACTTAATGGCAATCGACATTAAACAAGCGTTATATTACTTTGGCGAAATCACAGGCGAAGTAACCAATGATGAACTTTTGGGTAATATTTTTGCCAATTTCTGTATCGGAAAGTAATAATCATTCTTTTATTTGTTAACTACCTATTTTTGTTGACTTTATAACAAATATTCTTCTTTTATTTGTTGCCCAATAACCTTTTATTCGTTATATTTGTTGTTCTATTGTTGCCCAATGATAGATTTTGTTGCCCAAATTCAAAGGCAACAAACTTGGCGAAATGATGCTACATATTGCTACACTTCGCTACATTATGCAACACAACGCAACATATTATGAGTAGCAATATGGCAATTCCGAAAACCTGTTCTTATTGTGGTAAGGCTTTTATAGCTAAAACCACTTTAACCAGATATTGTGGCCATACTTGTAATTCCAGACACTACAAGCAAAAAGTAAAGGAAGACAAAATTCAAATCTCATTAATCAAGCAACAGCAAACAATGCAAAGTTTGCCAACCTTGCAAACTGCAAACTCCAACTCTCTCACATCTAAAAACTTTTTATCCGTTCAAGATGCAGCAGAACTAATTGGAGTAAGTCGATGGACAATCAATAGAATGATAAAACGTGGAGAACTACAAATTCACAAGTTTGGCAGAAAGAAAATAATTCAACGCACACAGATAGATAAACTTTTTAATTGATGGTATTATGAAAGTTACATTAAGACAAAGAAAGAAAGCAAACAAAATAAGCTTGTATCTTGATTACTATAAAAATGGTAAACGAGAATATGAATATTTAGGTTTATACCTCATCCCAGAACCCGAAAAAGGAAAGCTCACACAAGCGCAAAAAGACGAAAACAAAAAAATCCTTTCGTTAGCGGAAAGTGTTCGTTCTAAAAGACATTTAGAAATCCAAAACGGAATGTATGGATTCAATGACCAGGAGAAGTTAAAAGGCTTCTTCATTATCTATATGGAAACACTTGCCGAAATGAGAATGGAAAGCAAAGGCAATTATGACAACTGGGATAGTACTATCAAGCATTTAAGAAAGTTTTGTCCTAAAGATATTTCCTTCGGGCAATTGGATAGGAAATTTGTGGAGGGTTTCAAAGACTACTTAACCAAAACAGCAAAGACACCAAGCAATAAAAACCTTTCTGATAATTCGGCACACTCTTATTTCAACAAATTCAGAGCAGCTTTAAAACAAGCCGTTAAAGATGGAATTATCCGTTCCAATCCTGCCGAGCAAGTAGACTGTTTACCACAAGGCGACAGCGAAAGAGAGTTTCTAACATTAGAAGAATTACAAAGCATACTCAAACACGAATGTGAAATTCCAATCCTAAAAACAGCCTTTATATTCAGTTGCCTAACAGGTTTGCGATGGTCAGATATAAACAAGCTAGTTTGGTCAGAAGTGCAGCACTCAAATGATTACGGTTGGTACATTCGTTTCAGACAAAAGAAAACCAAAGGAGCGGAAACATTACCAATGTCAGACCAAGCTCGTGATTTATTAAAAGAAGTCGGAGAACCAGAAGAAAGAGTTTTCAAAGGATTAAAATACAGTGCGTGGCACAATCTAAAATTACAACAATGGGTTATGAAAGCCGGGATAAGTAAAACAATTACGTTTCATTGTGCGCGTCACACTTATGCAACTTTGCAACTCACGTTAGGAACTGATATATTTACGGTATCAAAATTATTAGGTCATAAAGACATCAGAACTACTCAAGTATATGCCAAAATAATTGACGAAAAGAAAATGGAAGCAGCTAACAGAATTAAACTCGATTTTTGATATGGAACTAACTATTTTTAAAAGCATTGTTTACGGTGAATTAAAACCCTGGGCAAGCAACGCTATAAATGATAAATTTTACAGACAAAATCTATCAACAAACTTTATCAAGCCTACACCAACTATAAACGAGTACTACAAAGCATTAAAAGAGCTTCACAAGGACAAACCCAACTTATTCAAAGAAGATGGGTTAGAAATCTATATGGCGCAACCAAACACAGATATAAGTCACGAAATACTACATCCATTAGTAGAAGTAACTTTGGCAGAACCGATAACAACAACACAAAAGTTTTATCATTTTCTTATATTCAACGAAGCAGCACGATTGACTGATAGAGTTTTTAAGTCTATGAACAAAGACATTGACGAAATTCAAAAAAAAGAGATCATACAAAACGTTGTAAAGTCGTGTAAAGATATTTTGTTTTGTATTGGAACAGACCAAGAAAACTTTCCAAAAACAGAATTAACCGCTTATGTAATACCTCAACTTATTACTAACGTAATCCGTTTTTTAATAGAAACAGAAAAATTATATCCGCAATATTTGGCAGACATACCATCAACCAAAAATGAACTATTTGGAGAATTACTAAAACAACCAATTCCAGAAATCAATATTGAAAAAACAACTCCTGAATTTCAAACGGTTCACAATATTCTTTTAGGTATTGACAATTATAAATTTGAAAAAAGTAATCGTTTTTCTTTTGGTTTTAATGGCAAAACTGACAACTTAAAATCGGTAATATTTTTATTAAATCGTGATATTGAGTTACTAAACGAAGACAAAACTACAGTAGACGATTTAGTTAGTGTTTTAACAAGTAGAGATTTGAAGATTGGTGCTGCACAAATATTTATAGGATGTGAAACTTTAGAGTTTTCCTATATCGTTAAAAAACTTGAACTTTCATTTTCAAATTTTAATCCAACATCAATTGACAGTTCAAACTTGTTTTATTCCAAAAAAGGAAATGCAATCAAAAAAGGAAGTTTATACAATGCCAACCAAAGAGAACCTTATAAAAAAGCAGAAATAGACAACATATTTAATCATCTGTAAATAAAAACAGTTAGTTGTGTTAGATATATGAGTTAGATATAATTATCTAATTAATTACCAGTGTGTTACAAAATAATTTAGCCGTCAGAAATGATTGTTAAACCATTAAAAACGTAACGCAATGAGTAACGAAATTTTAATTTTAGAAAAGCTCGAAAAACTAGAGCAAAGAATTGGAGAACAAAATCTCCTAATGAAAGAAGTTCTAAACTTCAACGATGCCTGCAACTATTTAGACATAAGCGCATCACACCTCTACAAATTGACCAGTCAGAAATCAATTCCACATTTCTGTCCTCAAGGTAAAAAACTCTATTTCAATCGCGCCGAATTAGACGAATGGCTGCAACGCAATCGTCAAACATCAACCGATGAAATCGAGACAATGGCAGCCAACTATTTACTAACTCACAAAAGAAAGTAAGCGATGCCATTCTACGAACCTTCAGAAAAAATGTTCCAAGAAATCCAAGAACATTTAAAAGAGATTACTGTTATTCTTAAAGAAAAACAGCAAATGAACCCAGACGACTTATTCTGCGACAATCAAGAGTTTATGAAAATTATGAACATAAGCAAACGATTAGCGCAAAGTTGGAGAGACAGCGGATTTATCGGCTATTGTCAGTTAGGTAACAAAATCTATTACCGCCTAAAAGACATTCAAAACCTACTTAACGAAAACTATAAACCGAAGAAAAAATGAGTGAAGTAGTAAACAAACAGATGATGGTAAGCGTTTATAAAGAATTTAAATACAACTTAGGAGAAAGAAACCTTATTGATGTTTTTCAAGAAATCAAATCCGATAAATACCAAAGTGAAGTAAATTCTATTCGATACGCATTACACAAAGGAGACGAGAAAACAGCCGATGAAATTAAAAGCAGCTTAAATGGTTTTACAATGTCCGGCACATTTGGAACAAGTAGAACCAAAGCCAACCTCAACACCTATTCTCAAATAATCGGATTAGACTTCGACCACATTCCAGTTACAGAACTCTACACATTGGTAAAGCTAATAAACGACTGCAAATACACGTTCGCATCGTTTATTAGTCCAAGTGGCGAAGGTATTAAAGTATTCATTAAAATCAACTCCAATGCAACACAACACACTACCGCATACAATCAAGTGGCAACTTTTTATAAAAACCTATCAGGTTATGATTTTGATGCAAAATGCAAAGACATTACCAGATTGTGTTTTGTTTCTTATGATCCAGAGATTTATATAAAGGAAGATGCAACAATATTTGAAGTTCAAGAAGAAGCACTACCACTTCCAAAACCGCAAAAAGTGGAAACAACTTCTTTTGAAGCAACGGACACTTTATTGGACAAATGCCTAAAATTCACAGAGCAAAAAGAACAATACACTAACGGCAATCGAAATAACTTCATTCATCTATTTGCATCCAATGCCAATCGTTTCGGGATTTACGAAGCCGATACGCTAGACTATTGTACTACTAATTTCGATTTGGACGAAAAAGAAATCAAAGCATCGGTTCAAAGTGCCTATAAAAATCAGTCGGCAGATTTTGCCAAGTTTGCCGACTTTGCCAACCGCAAACCTCAACAACATCCTGTTGCGAAAGCCAAAGCAAAAAATGAAGCTATTGACGATGAAAATTACTTATTAAACACACCAACCATTCCGCAATCAGTTTACGACAACTTGCCTCCTATTCTTAAACAAGGCGCAGAAGCATTCTCCGAACCAAGAGAAAGAGATACGTTTCTAACAGGTGCTTTAGCAATTCTATCAGGTTGCTTACCAAATGTTACTGGTGAGTATGGTGGCAGAACCGTATATCCTCATTTATTTTCTTTCATTCTTGCTCCTGCTGCATCAGGTAAAGGTGCGTTACAATCTTCTAAAGAGTTAGCCGATAAATACCACGAAGAAGTCCTAAAAAATTCAAGAGAGCAAAAAAAAGAATACGACCTAAAAATGGCAGCTTACAAAAAAGCGCAACGTTTTCAAAAGAAAGACGACAATACACAAGAAGAAATTCCAGAAGAACCGCCATTCAAAGTAGTATTCATTCCTGCCAATACCAGTAATGCAAAAATTATCCAACACTTACAACAAAATGAAGGTACAGGTATTATTTGCGAAACCGAAGCCGATACGCTAGGACAAGTATTCAAAAACGATTGGGGTTCTTATTCCGATTTGTTACGAAAAGCATTCCATAGTGAAAAAATATCCATTTCAAGAAAAACCAATAATGAGTATTTCGAAATCAACAATCCACGTTTAGCTGTTGCACTTTCGGGAACACCTCAACAAGTGTATAACATTATTGCATCTGCCGAAGATGGTTTATTTAGTCGTTTTGTTTTTTATGTTTTCAAAACCAACAGCAAATGGATTGACCCTTCTCCGTATGGCAACAGAGTAAATTTAACCGACCATTTTGCAAAGCTATCTATTGCAGTGTACGAAATGGTTTTGTTTCTCGATAGTGGCAAAACAACAATCCATTTAACCAAAGAACAATGGGACAAATTCAACCCAACATTCAGCGAGTATTTAAGTCAAATTAGTGCCTTTGTTTCCGAAGATGCTCAAAGTATTGTAAAACGTTTAGGATTGGTTTTGTATCGAATGTGTATGATTTTTACAAGTATTCGTAAATTCCAAGCACAAGAACAAGCCACTGATATTCAATGTTTAGACGAAGATTTTGAAACAGCATCACAACTGATTGAAGTCTATTTAAAACACAACATTCTAATGTTCGAAAACCTACCAAAACAGGAAGACGAAGAAAATGGACCTTTCAAAAAAGGGCAAAACAAAAAACTATTCTTTGATGCCTTACCAAATAACTTCACACGAAAAGAAGCGGTGGAATTAGGTAGTACCTTTAATATAGCAGAAAGAACAGTCGGTTCATTTCTAAAATCTTGTTTAGGCAATTATTTACAACAACCTGAATATGGGGCATATACAAAAATCATCTAAAGTTAAACAAAAACAAAAAAAAGAAATTAAATTTTACTATTTTTGGAGATTACAGTTTTATTCACAATTTCCATAATATGTCAGACAAACTCGATATGACTTCACCAGACTTGGTAAGCCAAAACATAGAAAAAATAGCCCAACTTTTCCCTAATTGCGTTACAGAATCTGCCAATGGTTTAGCCATTGATTTTGACCAATTAAAGCAAGAGTTATCCAAAGATATTGTTGAAGGCAACAAAGAACGCTACCGACTAGAATGGCCCGGAAAGCGTGAAGCTATCGTTACAGCCAATTTGCCCATTAACAAAACTTTACGTCCAGCTCGTGAAGAAAGTGTAGATTTTGACAACACCGAAAACTTATACATTGAAGGCGACAACCTAGAAGTTTTAAAACTATTGCAAGAAAGTTATTTGGGAAAAATAAAAATGATTTACATCGATCCTCCGTACAATACAGGAAAAGACTTTGTATATAAAGACAATTTTACACAAGATACAGACGAATACCAAGAAGAAGCCGGACTAAAAGACGAATACAACAACCGATTAGTTGCCAACCCAGATACTTCAGGACGTTACCACTCTGATTGGTTAACAATGATGTACCCAAGATTAAAATTAGCCAGAAATCTTTTAACTGATGATGGCGTGATTTTTATTTCGATTGATGATAACGAAGTGCATAATCTACGTAAAATATCTGATGAAGTTTTTGGGGATGATAATTTTGTTATTGAAATAGCTTGGAGAAAATCTGACAATCAAGCTAATATAGGAAACATTGCTAGGGTTAAAGAGTACATTTTGTGTTACACGAAAAGAAAAGATTTATTAAACCTTAATAAAATTCCATTAACTGATAAAGCAAAAAAAGAATATAGTTACAAAGATTCTGAAGGTTTTTTTAGAAGAGCTATTTTACTTCACAAAACTAGAGGAAGACATTATTATGATGTTACAACAAAAAATGGTAATACTTTAAATGGTCCTTGGATGATTAAAGAAGATGAATTTTTAGAAAAAGACAGAAATAATGAAATACTTTGGACTAATAGTGGAGATGAACAACCTTATGGCAAAATTTACTTACATAAATCTACTGGACAAATAGCAAATGATTTTTGGGATACAACTTTCGGTAGCAATCAAGAAGCAAGTATTAATCTTGAAAAAATATTTGAAAATAGAATATTTGATTTCCCAAAATCAACTAAACTTCTTAAAAATATTGTAACAATTGGTAGCGATAAAAAAGCAATTATTTTAGATTTCTTTTCAGGTTCTGCCTCAACAGCTCATTCGGTAATACAATTAAATGCAGAAGATGGTGGTAACAGAAAGTTTATTATGGTACAAGTTCCAGAACGAACAGATGAAAAAAGTGAAGCTTTCAAAGCAGGTTATGATACCATTTGTGAAATTGGTAAAGAACGCATCCGTCGAGCAGGAAACGCAATCATAGATAATCAAAAAGCATTAATCAAACAAAAAGGAGAAGAATTAGAAAAAATTGAAGAGAAAAACGATTTAATAAAAGATGAAGAAAAAATAGAATTATTACAATCAGAAATTAATGCTTTGCAATTTTCTATTGATAATTTAGATAAAGGTTTCAGAGTATACAAACTCGATAGCAGTAATATGCAAGATGTATATTATACACCAAATCAATATGAACAAGGGCAACTAGATTTATTAGAAGACAACATAAAACCCGATAGAAATTCAGATGATTTAGTAGCTCAAATTATGTTAGATTGGGGTTTACCCTTATCACTAAAAATTGAACAAACCAAAATAGCCAACAAAGAAGTGTTCAAAGTTGCTGATGATGCTTTGTTATGTTGTTTTGATGAAGGTATTGACGAAGCTTTTGCCAAAGAAATAGCTAAACTAAAACCGTTACGAATAGTTTTTAGAGATAAATCATTCAAAGACGACACCGCAAAAGAAAACGTAAAACAATTACTGAAACAGTTAAGCCCTGATTCTGAAATGAAAGTAATATAATATGAACGAATATAGTGCCGAAGAGCTTTTTCAGTTATTAAACCAACAAGACGAATGCGATTGGATTGAAGCAAAAGGAGGACACGAAAGTTCTCATTCTGTTATGGAAACCGTTTGTTCTTTTGCTAACGAACCTGGTTTGGGTGGTGGCTATATTATTTTAGGAATAGCCGAAGATAAAACAGCGCTTTTTCCGCAATACAAAACCAACCATATTTCAGATCCTGATAAATTTCAACGTGATTTTGTATCGCAATGCAGTTCTATGTTTAATATTCCTGTTCGCCCAAAGGTAACAGTAGAAAGGATTCACGGCGATACGGTTATAAAAATATTTGTAGCAGAATTACCATCCAATCAAAAACCTATTTATTTTAAAAGTGAAGGTTTGCCTCAAGGAGCTTTCAGAAGAATAGGACCAACAGACCAGCATTGCACAGAAGATGATATGCGAGTTTTTTATGCAGATGGCACTAGTTATGACCAATCCACAATCAAAGGTTCTAGCATCAATGATATTGACGAAAACGCAATAAACAAATACCGCACATTAAGAGAACGTATTAATCCTGTTGCCGAAGAATTAAGTTATACTGATGTTGAACTTTTAGAAGCGTTAGGATGTTTAAATAAAGAAAATAAAACCGAACTAAATTTAGCAGGTTTGGTCTTGTTTGGTCATTCTAAGGCTTTGCGCGCTTTTTATCCTATGCTTCGAATAGACTATGTGAGAGTACCAGGCAATATTTGGGTAGAAGATCCGGACAATCGTTTTACTACTATCGATATGCGAGGACCTTTACTTACTTTGATTTACAGAATTATGGATGCCATAAACGCTGATTTGCCCAAAGGTTTTCTATTACCGGAAGATGGTTTACAAGCAACTTCAACAGGTTTGCCTACAAAAGCATTAAGAGAAGCTATTGTCAATGCCGTAATGCACAGGTCGTATAGAGAACACCGACCTATCCAAGTGATTCGATATGACAATCGTATCGAAATAATTAATCCGGGTTATTCTTTAAAGTCAGAAGAGCGACTAGGTGAACCTGGTAGTGAGACCAGAAATCCATTTATAGCAGCAGTTTTTCACGAAACCAATCTTGCTGAAACAAAGGGTTCAGGAATAAGAGCAATGCGGAAATTAATGGTTCAAGCACATTTAGTGCCACCAACTTTTGATTCAGATAGAAATAGCAACCATTTTGTGTCTAGATTATTATTGCATCATTTTTTAGATGAAAAAGATTTAATTTGGTTACACAATTTTAGCCATTTAGAATTAACAGATGGTCAAAAACAAGCACTAATTTTTGTTCGTGAAGTAGGTGCAATAGACAACCAAACTTATCGTCAAATGACCGATTGTGATACACTTAAAGCAAGTAATGAATTAAGAGTATTAAAATCATATAATTTATTTGTTCCAAAAGGGAAAGGTAAAGCAACCTATTATATAGCAGGAAAAGTAATGCTAACATCTATAGCAACTGTAAGTACTCCAGCTCAAGATTTAAGTACACCACTTGCTTCATTAAGTACACCACTTGCTTCATTAAGTACACCACCTCAAGATTTAAGTACACCACCTTTGGCTATATTAGAACGTATAGAACAAATAAAAGATAGAGAACACGATATAGAAAAGGTAAAAAGCATTATAATAGATTTGTGTGCTTTTAAAACTATGAAAGCTTCAGAGATAGCTAAATATCTAAACAAAGGGGATGATTATCTAAAAAGAAAATATTTGAGTGATATGATTAAAGAGAAACAACTTTTTTATTTATATCCCGAAATGATCAATCATCCCGAACAAGCTTACAAAATTCCAG
Source organism: Flavobacterium sp. IMCC34852 (assembly GCF_030643905.1). Lineage (NCBI taxonomy): Bacteria > Pseudomonadati > Bacteroidota > Flavobacteriia > Flavobacteriales > Flavobacteriaceae > Flavobacterium > Flavobacterium rivulicola. The sequence goes on from NZ_CP121446.1 coordinate 2,736,800, forward strand.
AAACAAACAACGAATGAAATTACAATTCAAAGAACAACAATTTCAAATTGATGCAGTAAAAGCAGTAGTTGATTGTTTTGCAGGGCAACCTATCAAAACCAATCGCTTCACTTTAGAACGCTCAAAAGATATTATCAATAAAGCCAAACAATTGGCTAAAGGTCAACTTAAAACAGGTTTAGAAGAAGAAGTAATGGAAAACATAGGGTATAGAAATACACCTATTCAAATTACCGATAATCAAATTTTAGAAAATCTTAAAAGAGTTCAGTTTGCAAACGATATCCCAGAAAGCACACAATTAGAAAGACCAAAAGGATTAAATCTTGGTTACAATTTAACGATTGAAATGGAAACAGGTACAGGAAAAACCTATACTTACATCCGTAGTATGTTTGAATTGAATAAAGAATACGGTTGGAGCAAGTTTATAATAATTGTCCCAAGCATTGCCATTCGTGAAGGGGTTTACAAATCGTTTGAAGTAACCCAAGACCATTTTCAAGAAATTTATCAGCATAAAATAACACCATTTATTTATAATTCTTCTCGTCCACAAGACATTGAGAATTTTGCTTCAGATAGCCGCATTAGTGTAATGATTATTAACACTCAAGCTTTTGCAGCAACAGGTAAAGATGCTAGGCGTATCAAGATGGAATTAGACCAATTTGGTTCAAGAAAGCCAATTGAAATACTTGCACAGACAAATCCTATTTTAATTATTGATGAACCTCAATCGGTAGGAAAGCAAGATTCTAAAACTTTGGAAAGTATGCAAGACTTTAATCCTATGATGTGTTTAAGGTATTCTGCAACCCACGCAATTAATGAAGAGTATAACAAAGTCTTCCGTTTAGATGCTTTAGATGCTTATAACAGAAAACTAGTAAAAAAAATACAAGTAAAGGGAATCAACTTAAAGGGTACAACAGGAACAAATGGATATTTGTATTTAGAAAATATAGTAGTTAGCAAAGACAAAGCACCAGTTGCAGCAGTTGAATATGAAGTAAGAAATGCAAGTGGAGCAACAAAACGTATTCGACAAAAACTATCTAAAGGAGCAAATTTATTTGACCTATCAGGTAATATGCCACAATACAAAAATCAAGTCATTCAAGAAATTGACGGCTATCATAATAAAATTGTAATTAATGGTTTAGAATTGTTTGCAGGCGAAGTGATTGGCGATTTCTACGAACAAGATTTTAGAAGAATTCAAATCCGAGAAACCATTTATTCACACCTTAAAAAAGAAAAACAATTATTCGATAAAGGAATAAAAGTGTTATCGTTATTCTTTATTGATTCTGTTGAAAAATACAAACAATACAACGAATTAGGAGAAGAAATTGCAGGTGAATATGCCAAAATATTTGAAGAGGAATACAATAAATTACGAAGTGAATTTTTAGATTTATTTCATCAAGAATACAACGAATATCTAAAAGAAAGTGATCCAAGCAATGTTCATAAAGGATATATGCCGAGCAATTATTTTAGTTATGTAGAAAGAGATTCAGCCGACAAAATACACAATGGTTATTTTTCTATCGATAAGAAAAACAAAATGATTGACCCAACGGTAAAACGTGGCAAAGAAGATTCAGAGGATATTTCGGCATACGATTTAATTATGAAAGACAAAGAACGTTTGTTGAGTTTTGATGAACCAACACGTTTTATATTCTCTCACTCAGCTTTAAAAGAAGGTTGGGACAATCCCAATGTATTTCAAATTTGTGCTTTAAAACATTCTGATGCTACAATAAGAAGAAGGCAAGAAGTTGGACGTGGGATGCGTTTATGTGTAAATGAACATGGAAACCGATTAGATTTTGAAACCGTTGGTGAACAAGTTCACGAAATAAACAGATTAACAGTTATTGCTTCTGAGAGTTACGAGGAATTTGCAAAGGGCTTACAGTCTGAAATTGCTGCAACTTTAAAAGACAGACCTCAAAAAGCAGAAGTCGATTTCTTTATAGGGAAATTAGTTACAGATACTTTAGGACAAAGTATAAGATTAACAGAAGAGATTTCAAAAAAGCTAAACAAGTTTTTATACAAAAATGACATACTTGATGATGAAGATAAAATAACAACTGATGGAAAAGTAAAAATTGAAAGCAATCAAGTTCCATTGCCAGAAAATCTTGAACCATTTAGAGAAGATATAACGAAGCTTTTAAAATCAATCTATACAGGCGATGGTATCAATATAGAAAATGACAGAAACAACGTTGAAGTTGCAGTAAATAGTAATTTTCATAAAAAAGAGTTTCAAGACCTTTGGAATAAAATTAATATTAAATCTATTTATGAAGTAAAATTTGATACCGATAAACTTATAGAAGATAGTAAAAACAGAATCAATAAAGATTTACATATTGCTGACAGAAGTTATGAAGTTAAAGAAGGAGTTTTAGAACAAACAACCAAACAAAAAATTGACAATAACGAAGCCATACAAGTTACAAGTCGTGCTACTAAAAAACTAGATACAGATGTTTATACTAATACTGTTTATGACATCATAGGTGAAATAGTTAATGCAACAAACTTAAAAAGAACAACAGTTGTAACCATTCTTAAAAAGATAAATCCAAATCAATTTTATTTGATTAGAAAAAATCCCGAAGAGTTCATTGCAAAATGCAGTAAGTTGATAAATGAAACAAAAGCAAGTTTAATTATCAATAACATTGTTTATCACAAAACAGAAGATAGATACGATGCTAAAACGGTTTTTACCAATTCGAAAGAATCATTACGTCAAACAGAAATACTAAAAAAACACATATACGATTATCTTGTATCCGATTCAAAAGTAGAAAGAGATTTTGCAAATGCATTAGAAGCTAGCGAAGAAGTGACGGTTTATGCCAAACTTCCAAGTGGTTTTAAAATAACAATACCGAATGGCACTTATAATCCAGATTGGGCAATTGTATTTGATAAAGATAAAGTAAGACAAATATACTTTATTGCTGAAACTAAAGGTTCTGATTCTGAAATGGATTTAAGAAGTATTGAAAAACTTAAAATACATTGTGCCAAAGTACATTTTCCAGTAATTAGCGATAATGAAGTGAAATTTGATGTTGTTAATTCGTATGAAAAGATGATGGAAATCGTGCAATTAAAATAATTTGAATGAAAATAATTGATAACATAACTTCAAGACTTGGAGAGGATTTAAAAGCCGAGATTACAAAGGGAAGCAAATTAAGTATTGCAGCTTCCTCATTTTCTATTTATGCTTTTGAAGCACTTAAAAAAGAATTAAAAGGTATTGACGAATTAGAATTTATTTTTACTTCACCAACCTTTATTGAAGATAAGTTTCAAAAGATTTCAAGAGAGTTTTATATACCTCATATTGTCAATGAAAGTCAATTATGTGGTGGCGATTTTGAACTACGATTAAAAAATGAATTAAATCAAAAAGCCATTGCAAAAGAATGTTCAACTTGGATTAAAGAAAAGGTAACATTCAAATCCAATAAACAAAATAATCTTCCATTAAACGGCTTAATAAATGTTGAAAAAGGAGAACAATCGGTTAGTTATTCAAATATTACAGGTTTTACAAGTTCCGATTTAGGAGTAACACACAAACAAGGATTTCCAACGTTAATTCAAAAAGTAGATTTCCCAAATAGTAAAGCTTATGTAGATTGGTTCAAACAAATTTGGGATAATGAAGAATACTTAAAAGAAGTAACAGAACAAGTTCAAGAGTTTTTTGAAAATGCTTTCAAAGAAAATAGTCCTGAGTTCATTTACTTCATTACTCTATATAATATTTTCAATGACTTTTTAGAAGATATTAATTCCGATAATTTGCCAAATGATGATGTAGGTTTCAAAGAAACTTTAATTTGGAACAAACTTTTTAACTTTCAAAAAGATGCCGTTATTGGCGCTATAAATAAGCTAGAGCGTTACAATGGTTGCATAGTTGCAGATAGTGTTGGTTTAGGTAAGACTTTCACAGCATTAGGAATTATTAAATACTACGAAAAGCGAAATAAAGATGTTTTGGTTTTATGTCCTAAAAAGCTAGAAGCCAATTGGAACACATTTAGACAAAACGATAAAAATAATCTTTTAGCGAAGGATAAATTCAATTACGATGTTTTATTTCACACCGATTTATCACGTGAAAAAGGTATGAGTAATGGTCGTAATTTAGAGTTAGTAAATTGGGGTAATTATGGTTTAGTAGTTATTGATGAATCGCACAATTTTAGAAACAATAGCACTTCGGTAGGTAAAGAAAATAGGTATCAAAAACTATTAAGAAAAATTGTTCAAGAAGGAATTGAAACTAAAGTTTTGATGCTTTCAGCAACGCCTGTAAATAATAGATTTAATGATTTAAAAAATCAATTGGCTATTGCTTATGAAGGAGCTTCTTTTGAAATTAATGATCGTTTAAATACCGAAAGAAATATTGATACAGTTTTTGTTAGAGCGCAAAAGTCTTTTAATACTTGGTCTAAATTATCTAATGACGATAGAACAACTGAAAAGCTTTTAGAAATGCTTGATTTTGATTTTTTTGAGATATTAGATAGTTTAACAATTGCACGTTCTAGAAAACATATCACAAAATATTATGATACTTCAGATATTGGTAAATTTCCAGTAAGGAATAAACCTGTATCTATTCACAGCCCATTAACAGATAAGAAAATAAATTTTGAAAATATTGCGGAAAGATTAACGCTTTTAAACCTTTCTGTTTATTCTCCATTAAATTATATTTTACCAAGTAAAGTTCAGTTGTATGCTGATAAGTATGATAAAAAAGTAAAATCAGGTTCAGGAACTTTTACGCAAGTAGACAGAGAGAAAAGTTTGCAGTTATTAATGCGCATTAATTTATTAAAGCGTATTGAGAGTTCCATTGATTCATTTCGTTTGACTTTAAATGATATTTTATCTCAAATAAAAACTAGATTAGAATTACTAAAAAAAGAAAATACAGATTCAGTTTCAAGTGTGCAATGGGATATAGATAATGAAAATGTTGATTGGGATGCAGATTGGGGTGATGAAGAAAACATAATTGGTAAAAAAGTAAAAGTTAGAGTTGAGGATTTAGATAAGACAAGATGGATTGAAGATTTAGAAGTAGATTTAGACAATTTACAAACATTATCTGATGAAGTTAGTAATATTAGCCGTTCAAGCGATATTAAACTAAAAAAGTTGATGGAAGTTGTTGAAGAAAAATTTCAAAATCCAATAAACGAAAACAATAGAAAAGTAATAATTTTTACAGCCTTTGCCGATACAGCTAATTATTTATATAATAGTTTAAAAGATACTTTATTAGAAAATTATAATATCAATACAGCATTAATTACCGGTTCAAAAAGATTATGTACTAGTAAAAATATTAATACTGATTTGAATACATTGTTAACTTGTTTTTCTCCGATTTCAAAAAACAAAAAGGATATATTTCCAAATCTTGAAGACAGTATTGACGTTCTAATTGCAACCGACTGTATTTCAGAAGGACAGAATTTACAAGATTGTGATTTTCTTATTAATTATGATATACATTGGAATCCTGTTAGAATAATTCAGCGATTTGGTAGAATAGACAGAATAGGCTCTATTAATTCAAGTATTACAATGGTCAACTTTTGGCCAGATGTTTCTTTGGATGCATATATAAATTTAAAGCAACGTGTTGAAGATAGAATGCTTATTAGTAATATGGCTAGTACAGGTGATGATAACATTTTAAAAACCGATGATAAAGATTTAGAATACCGCAAAATTCAATTAAAAAAATTACAAGAAGAAGTTGTTGACCTTGAAGATCTAAGAGAAGGAGTTAGCATAACAGATTTAGGATTGAATGACTTTAGAGTAGATTTATCAAACTTCCTCAAAAAATATGGAAAACTAAAAAATATCCCAGAAGGAATTTATGCAGTTGCAGAAGCAGAAAATGAAGAAAGCAAAGGAGTAATTTTTGTTTTAAGAAATATCAATAATGAAGTAAATATTGATAAACAAAATCGTTTGCATCCATATTACATAATCTACATTAAAGAAAACGGCGAAATAATCCACAATCATTTTGATGCGAAAAAATCATTAGATGCAATCAGACTACATTGTAAAGGATATTACGAACCATTAACAGAATTATGCGACAAGTTTTGTGATGAAACAAATGATTTCAAAAATATGGATTTCTATTCCAATTTATTAAAAAAATCAATTGGTTCTATCGTTAAGACCGAAGCAGATAAAGATATTAAAAGTTTATTCCGTTCTGGCGGTACAACAGCATTAACTAATAATGTGAAAGGTTTAGAAGATTTTAGTTTAATTTCATTCGTAGTAATAAAATGACCTATTTTGAACTTCCAAAATCTACTATTGTAAATAGATTTATACCTAAAAACGCTTTTGATGATTATACTAATTCATCGCAAAAAAAGAAGTTTACAGATACTATTGATAAAATCACTTGGCTAAATAAATTGTCAAAGGACACGATCAATCTTGATGGAAATGATGTAAAGGAAATTCAAATATTTGAAATCAAATTAAAAACAAAAGAAAAAATTCAGCCATTACTAAATGTTATTGATAAAGCAATTCCATATCACATTGTTTTTATAGTAACATTTGGTGAAGAAACTTATTTAAGCACATCCAAGAAACACAATCACATAAATAATGAAAATACAGCAGTTATAGATTGGAATTTCATTTCAGAATGGCAGCCTAATGCAAAGAAAAAATTATCGCTTAACTTAAAAGAAAGTATAGATTTTATTTTCACCGATTTATGTTCTCAAATATCAGGATTTCAAAGTAAAAATATAAAAGAGATAATTGAAAAAGACAGCTCTAAAACAAAGTTTAAAAAGCAAATCGAAGAACTTGAAGTGAAGATTAAAAAAGAAAAACAATTCAATCTAAAAGTAGAAATGAATCAAAAACTAAAAGAGCTTAAAAAAGAATATAAAGAGTTGAAATAATATACTAAAAAAATCAATTTGGAAAACCTTAAAATAAACATCATCCCATTCCAACATCCTTCAGCAAAGAAAGAGTTTGGTTTTTACAAAGAAAAAAAAGACGGCTTCTATCCTATTCATAGAGGAGATTTGCCCAATGAGATATGGGATAATTTTAAGACAGAATTACAAGACCTCAAGTTCTTGTATTCCAATTTTTCAGACACACAAGATTGTGATATGACAGCATCAGTAGATATGTTTCACAGCACTACTTTTGCAAAACATTATTATACAAGATTGGTGTACAATTATTTTTATGCTATTGCCGATGCCATACAATTCAATTACGTTAAAGATATTGAGGTTTGGTTTATAGATACTAAAGAAGTAGCAACGACTTTCAAAACATATAACAAATACACTTTAAAAGTAGAGTTTTCTGGTCTAACAAAAAGTCCTGCATTACTCCTTTCCTATGACGGAACTTCCAAAATTGCAACAACAAGTATAGATAAGATAGACATTCCATCAAACTATTTTAAAACAGTAGTATATAAAAAAGAAATATTCAAATTCGATTTACTGTCAGAAGAAGCAAAACAAAACCTCGAACAAGTATTTCCATTACTAAACATACCAATAAAAAACCACCTCAGCATACCTCACAGCGTACCCAAAAAAGGAAATAGATACAAACCATATTTCAACTACATAAACGATTTTTACAATAAGTATTTAAACACAGAAGCGTTTAAAAAGATGCTACCATTAGATGAAAATGGCTTTTTTACTATTCCTGAAAAAGACATTCATAAAACACATCAAAACTCAAACAACTTAAGGTTTTTCAATAATACTAGCATCGACCCAAGAGGAGGTATGAAAAGTTTTGGACCATATCAAGCAAGTCCACACCCAAACGTTCGATTTTTCTTTATATACCACAAACCAGACCGTAAAGAGTATGTAATTCCATTATTTAGCTATTTTGAAAAAGGATATAAAACTTTTTTTCCTCCGCTAAAAACCCATATCAAACAACCATTCTATATGGATAAAGATACCAGTTTAGCTTTTGAAAGTACAACTACTGCTGTAAAAGAACTTAAACACCATCTAATCAATTTAGAAAAAACTCCAAATACAAGATATGTAGCAATCTATATAAGTCCAATTCATAAAGAAGACCAGGACAACAAACAATTATACTACCAAGTAAAAGAAGAACTATTAAAACACGAAATAACCTCACAAGTAATCTATAAAGAAAGCATCAACAATGCCTATTTTGGAGAGTTTTTAGCAAACATAACACCAGCGCTATTAGCAAAAATAGATGGTATTCCGTGGCGTTTAGATAGAGAACTAAAACAAGAATTAATTGTAGGTGTTGGTGCTTTTAAATCAGTCGAAACCAATACACGTTTTGTAGGCAGTGCCTTTTGTTTTAATAACAAAGGAGAATTCAAAGGCTTCGATTGTTTCCGTGACAACGAATATGATTTAATAGCTGGTGCAATTGGAAAACAAATATTAAAATTTGTAGTAGATAATGGCAACGATGTAGAAAGATTAATAATCCACTACTACAAACCAATGGGTAAGGAAGAAATAGACCCAATTCAAAAAGTATTAAAAACATTAAATTTAAATATTCCAGTAATAATAATTACAATCAATAAAACAGAAGCAAACGACTATGTAGCATTCGATACTAGTAGCGAAGCGTTGATGCCATTAAGCGGTACAATTATAGAAATTGCAAAGCTAAAATACTTACTATTCAATAATGCAAAATACAGCGAAAGTGGCACAACAAAAGACTATCCGTTTCCAGTAAAGTTAGCATTAAGCTGCACAGATGAAGAATATTTAAAAGACATTCCAACAGTAAAAGAGTTAATAGATCAAGTATATCAATTCAGCCGAATGTATTGGAAATCAATAAAACAACAAAACCTACCAGTAACCATAAAATACCCAGAAATGGTAGCGCAAATATTCCCACACTTCGAAGGAGACAAACTACCTGATTTCGGCAAAAATAACCTTTGGTTTTTGTAATATAAATAGCCATTACCGCTTTCATCTGCACGAAATCTAGGTTTAGTCCAAGTCAAATTGTTGTTTTTGTTGTTTTTTGGATTTATAATTAGATTAGAATTATTTCCATAATTCAACTTTCATTCAAAATTGATTAGTTTCTTTGCAATATGAAAATTTTAATAATAGAAGACGAAATCGAAATTGCCACAAGTATCAAAAGCTACTTGAGTAGTAATGATTTTGTATGTGAATCGGCAAGCACACTAAAAATAGCAATAGAAAAGATCGATTTATATTCCTATGATTGTATTCTTTTAGATTTGATGTTGACGGATGGTGATGGATTTAAAGTTTTAGAAGCATTAAAAAAGCAAAACAAAACAGATGGAGTCATTATAATTTCTGCCAAAGACACTCTTGAAACCAAAATCGAAGGACTAACACTTGGTGCAGATGACTACCTTACAAAACCATTTCATTTATCGGAATTACTAGTACGAATTCAAGCATTAGTTAGAAGAAAACAATTCAATGGAAACAATGTGATTTCCTTTAATGAAATAGAAATAGATACGATAAGCAAGTCGGTCAAATTCAAAGGAAATAAAATCGAGTTTACCAAAAAAGAAATGGATTTATTATTATTTTTGATTGGTAATAAAAATAAAGTCTTGTCCAAAAGTGCCATTGCCGAGCATTTATCTGGCGATATGGCGGATATGCTAGACAATCATGATTTTGTATATGCACATATAAAAAACATGAAAAAAAAGCTCAAAGAAATGGGTGCGGCCGATTACCTAAAATCAGTTTACGGAACAGGATATAAATGGGAAGATGAATAAAAAACTACTTCAAAAAACACTTAATTATTATTTCATCTATGCTATAATAATACTGATCACAGTTGGTCCAGTATTCTATATTATTTCCAATATATTATATGAAGATGATGCCAATGAGGATTTGTATGCCATAAAAAAGCAGTTTGATAACTTCACTAAAGAAGACTTAACAATAAAGGACATAACACTCTGGAACAAGTTCAATCGAAATGTTACTATCGAAAAATTCAATGGCAATCAAAAGGATAGCATATTCGACCACAGCTATTATGATGCACTTAATAAAGACAATGAACCATTTAGAGTTCTCAATTCACCAATAAAAATTGAAAACAAATGGTTTACTTTTTCCGCTAAAATAAATATGGTCGAAAAAGAAAATCTAATAGGAAGTACTGTATTTCTTTTCATTTCACTGTTAATACTTTTAATCATAGGCTTTTTCATTATCACAAAAATAATTTCAAAAAAATTATGGCAACCATTTTATGCTGCTTTAGACAAAATGGAACAATTTGAAATTGATAAATCAACTGCTGGTAAATTAATTAAAAGCACAACGGAAGAATTCAATCGATTAAATAATGCCATAGATAGCTTAATCCATAAAAACAGCAGTATCTATCAAAGTCAAAGAGAGTTTATAGAAAATGCAGCACACGAATTGCAAACACCAATTGCTATTTTTAAAGGAAAATTAGAAAATATACTACAACGAAAAGACTTAAACTCTGAGCAGTTCAAATTAATTGATGACCTAAATAATACTACTACAAGACTGATCAAGCTTAATAAAAATTTGTTAGTACTATCAAAAATTGATAGCAATTCATACTATGAGATTGAAAAAATAAATCTCCACGAAATCATCAATAATCAACTAACCTTTTTTAGTGAACAAGCACTTTCAAAAAAAATAAGTATTACTACCGAACTACAGGAAAATGTTGTAATCAGTTCAAATCATTTCCTTGCAGAAATGCTAATCAGTAACTTATTTTTAAACACTATAAATCACAATGTTCTCGATGGTCAGATTAATATAAAACTGACTAATGAAAGGTTACTATTCTCAAATACAGGTGTACTTTTACCTTTACAGACTGAAAAAATGTTTGAGCGTTTTTCTAAGTCTAATCCATCCTCGCAAGGTAATGGTTTAGGATTATCAATCATTAAAAAAATTGTTGACACGAACCATTGGGCGGTCAACTACTATTTTATAGATAGAATGCACACCTTCGAAATAGTTTTTTAAAATTCAATATTTCTTCAAATTCCATGCAGACCTTTGTTGAAAAAAATAAAAGGGAAAAGTATGATGCGAATTAAAAACGTTCTTTTAGTAACAATGCTGCTGTTATTGGTAGCAAATTTAAGGGCACAAAATAAGTCAGTAACAGTTTCGGGTAACACAAAAGACAAGACAACGAAACTTGCATTACCATTTGTAAATGTTTCTTTAAAAACTTCAAATGATAATAAGTTAATTACCGGAACAATAACCAATGAGGAAGGTCGATTTTCATTGGCTAATATAAAATCGGGTAACTATATTTTAGAATTCTCCTTTATTGGTTATAAAACCAAGACACAATCAGTTTATGTTGGTTCACTTTCCGAATTTTTAGATCAAGGAACTATTGAATTGGAAGAAGATGCTACTACCTTACAAGAAGTGGTGGTAGTATCTAAAACAAATACCGTCAGCGATAAAATGGATAAAAAAACGTTTTCAATGGCTGACAATATTAGTCAAAGTGGCGGTTCGGTTTTACAATCCATGCAAAACTTACCTGGTGTTACTGTCCAAGACGGCAAAGTACAAATTAGAGGTAATGATAAAGTGACCGTATTGATTGATGGTAAACAAACCGCTTTAACAGGCTTCGGAAGTCAATCGGGTTTAGATAATATTCCTGCTTCAGCAATAGATAAAATCGAAATCATTAACAATCCATCTGCAAAATACGATGCCAATGGTAATGCTGGAATTATTAATATCATCTATAAGAAAAACAAAAAAGAAGGCTTTAATGGCAAAGTGGGTTTTACGTCGGGTTTGGGTGCTTTGTGGGAAAGAAAAGAAAATTTGCCTACAATAAGACCACAATATTCACTAACACCAAAAATCAATCCTACGCTATCACTCAATTATCGCAAAAATAAAATTAATGCGTTTTTTCAAGGCGATTATCTATACACAGAAACCCTAAATAAAAATGAATTTGTAACACGAACATACAATGACGGCACAATAATTAACCAACAATTAAAAAGAAACCGAAACACCCATTTTACAACAATTAAATCGGGAATTGATTGGACTATTGATGATTACAATACGCTAACCGTTTCGGGTTTATTCGGTTCTGAAAAAATTATTGATAACGGTGACCAACCTTTTTTTAATGCAGACTATTCCGAGCGATTGCGACTTTGGCAATTTTTAGAAGATGAATTAAAAACAACAGTTATGGGAACTGCTGCCTATCAACATAAATTCAAACAAGCCGGACATATATTGAATATAGGTTTCAACTATACCTTTCACAGAGAAGATGAAAAATATTTCTTCGATAATATTTTGCCAACTTCAACCAGTAAAGATGCTTTCAAACTGCTATCTGATGAAAGTGTGATTGACTTCAATATAGATTACATAAAGCCATTAAAATACGGTCGTATTGAAACAGGTTTTAAATTTCGTAACCGAATTATTCCAACCAACATGCAATTCTTTCCAGGAACTAATTCACCTTTAGATGATAGTGCAGGTGGTAAAGCTACGTATGAAGAAATAATTCCAGCCGTTTATGGAAACTACATTTATGAAACCAATAAAATCGAAGCTGAAGTTGGATTACGCCTAGAATACTTAGATTTAGAATACGAGGTAAATCCAAATCATCCAACCTATAGAACTGATGGATATTCGTATTTCGAACCATTCCCTAACTTCCGTTTTGCCTATAAAATTAATGACGACAATAAAATATCATTATTTTACAATCGCAGAATTGACCGACCAAACGAAGTAGATATTCGAATATTTCCAAAGTATGACGATGCAGAAATTATTAAAGTTGGTAATCCTGGACTAAGACCGCAATTCACCAATTTAGTGGAATTAGGTTTCAAAAGAAATTTGAAAAAAGGCTATTTATATTCCGCTATCTACCATCGTTTTTCCAATGCCACCATTACAAGGATAGCTTCAACTGTTCCTAATAGTAATCTAATTTATGCCATATTTCAAAACGTGAATAAAAGCTCCAATACTGGTGTAGAAATGGTTTTTTCACAAGATATTGCAAAATGGTATTCCTCCAACCTTAACCTAAATGCCTATTACAATCAAATTGGTGCGTTTACGGTTCAAAATCTATATCCGCAACCCAATACCTTTTCGGCAGCAAAACAAGATGTTTTTTCTGGAAATATAAAATGGAACAACACATTACACTTGACTAAAAAAGTGGATGCACAGATAACAGCTATATATTTAGCCCCAGATATTATTCCGCAAGGCAAAATAAAATCAAGATTTTCAATTGATTTGGGGTTAAAAAAATCGGTTCAAAACGGCAAAGGAGAATTCTTTATAAATGCAACAGATCTATTAAATACTTTAGTTATCAAAAAAGAAATTCAAGGTCAAAACTTTAGTTACACTAGTAATGATTACTACGAAACTCAAGTAATTCGATTGGGTTACAATTATAAATTTTAAATTTTATTTTGCTTTAATTCAAAATTCAATATTTCTACAAAATTGGTTTACACCTTTGACTATTATTAATTCAAAAAAAAAATAGTCATGAGAAAATCAGTAATTATTGTAGTAGCGTTAGTGTTATCTACAATAGCTTTTGCTCAAAAAGTAAAATCCACAAAAGTACCAGAGATTGTATTAAAATCACTAATGTCAAAATATCCCAATGCTAAAAAAGTAAAATGGGATAAAGAAGAAAATAATTATGAAGCCAGTTTTGAAAGTAATAAAACAAAAAACTCTGTTTTATTCAATGCTAGTGGTAAAATCATCGAAACAGAAGTTGAAATAACCACTGCGCAATTACCAAAATCAATTCTTAATTACATAGGTAAAAACTATAAAGATCAAAAAGTAAAAGAAGCTGCAAAGATAATTTCAGATAAAGGTATCATTACTTACGAGGCTGAAATTAAAGGAAAAGATTTACTTTTTGATGAAAACGGAAAACTGCTTTCAGTTAGTTAATTTTTTCATGTTTGAGCATTCACATCATCTGGTGTGAGTGCTTTTTTTGTTTTTAAAATAACCAAATAATATACCTATGTTCAACAAAATAAAAATCAGCAATCGTTTTAGTCTACTACTTGCATTTATCTCATGGTTTATAGTAATTTCTTTCCTCCTAAGAATAATATTTACTATTTGGCAATACGATGAAGTTTCCTTCAATCTATTTACAGTTATTGGAACTTTTCTAACAGGATTATTTTATGACATCGGAACCATAAGTTTCATAATTATTCCATCAGTTATCTATTATTTTGTATTTCCAAATAGATGGATTGGTTCGTGGATTGATAAAATTCTTGTTTGGTTTTTCACATCGCTTACCATTTTTATATTAGTTTTTACCTTCTTTGCAGAGATTACATTTTGGGATGAATTCAAAACGCGTTTTAATTTTATTGCGGTTGATTATCTTATTTACACACATGAAGTAATTGCCAACATCCAACAATCCTATCCATTACCTATTCTAGTTGCAGGTGTACTTTCTATAACTGGTCTTATCATTTTTACCTATTATAAATTAAATATTTTTAAGGAAACATTTAGTACAACAGCAAGTCTAAAAGACCGAACCATTGTTTTAGGAACAACAGTAATTACTGCATTGTTTTTTTCCATTTTTATTACTAACAATCAAGCGGAATGGTCTTCCAATCGCTACAATGCTGAAATATCAAAATCGGGAATTTACTCCTTTTTTGCTGCCTTCAGAAACAATCAAATGGCATACAATGAGTTTTATACATCTGTAGATGATAAAGTGGCTTTTGATGTTATCAGAAATAAATTAAATGATAAAAACAGTAAATACCAAACAGAAGGATTATCTATTCATAGAAAAATAACAGACACAACCAACCAAGAACCAAGTAAAAAGAATGTTGTCTTTATCTTGGTTGAAAGTTTGAGTGCCAGTTTTATGAAAGAGTTTGGTAATAAAGAAAATATAACGCCTTTTTTAGACAGTTTAGCGCAGAAAAGCATCTTTTTCGATAACTTATATGCCACTGGAACAAGAACCGTTCGTGGTATGGAAGCAATGACACTTTGCATTCCACCAACACCCGGACAAAGTATTGTAAAACGTCCCGAAAATCAAAATCTTTATACCGTTTCCAATGTATTTAAATCCAAAGGGTATAATTCCAATTTCTTTTATGGCGGTGATGGTTATTTTGATAATATGAACGCTTATTTTGGAGGAAACGGATTTACAATCTATGATCGCGGTCGCGGTAGTGTATTAAGCGATAAAATCAAAACAGTCCGAAACAATATAAATGATAAGGAAGTAACTTTTGAAAACGCTTGGGGAATTTGCGATGAAGACATTTACTCTAAAATGATTAAAGTCGCGGATGAACATTACAAGAGTAATAAACCTTTTTTCAATTTTGTAATGACAACCTCCAATCATCGTCCATATACTTACCCAGACAATGCTATCGATATTCCATCAGGAACTGGTCGTGAAGGTGCTGTGAAATATACGGATTATGCAATTAAAAATATGTTTGAAAAAGCCAAATCAAAACCTTGGTTCAAAAATACGGTTTTCATAATCATTGCCGATCATTGCGCCAGTAGTGCTGGAAAAGACGAAATAGATGTTGCCAATTATCACATTCCGGCATTTATAGTAAACTTTCCGGAAGGACTAAATCAAAAAGTGAAAAAGCAATGTTCACAAATAGATATTTTCCCAACTTTTTTTTCAATGATGAATTGGAGCTACGAGAGCAATTTCTATGGTAAAGACATATTCCATTCCAACTTTGAAGAGCGTGCTTTGGTAGGAACATATAGAAAATTAGTGCTGATGAAAAAAGAGCAGGTGATGATTTTATCCGACCAAAAAAAGCAAGCATTTTATTCATGGAATAAACAAGATAATAGTCTGAAACCACTACCTATGAATAAAAATTTCCTTGACGAAACAATTTCTTGGTATCAAACAGCCGATTATTTATTTACCAACAAATTGCTTAAATAATGAAATACATTCATTTTATAATTAATCCAATTTCTGGTAATGGAAAACATAATTTAAGTAGAACAGTTTTAGATAAGTATTTTTCTGAAAAAGAATTCAAAATTGCTGTTGACTATTCAAATCATAAACACCATGCCATCAAATTAACCAATAACGCAGTTGCCAAAAACCCTGATTATATAGTGGCATGCGGTGGCGATGGTACCATAAATGAAGTGGCATCATGCTTAGTGAACACTAAAATTAAATTGGGTATAATTCCAATTGGTTCAGGCAATGGTTTAGCTTCAAATCTTAAAATTCCAAAACTATTAGAAGAAGCAACACAAGTTATTAGAAATGGAAAAACGCAATTCATCGACATCGGAAAGGTAAACGAACATTACTTTTTTAGCAATATGGGAATTGGCATTGATGCCTTAATAATTAAAAAATACGATAACTATAAAAGAAGAACTTTATCGGCTTACATCAAAGCATCATTAGAAGCTAGCCTAAAATTTAAACCAATAAAATCAATACTATCATTCAATAATCAAATTATAAACAGCAATGCTTTCATGCTTTTTATTTCCAATTCAAACGAAATGGGTTATGGAATGAGCTTAACACCGAATGCGAGTCTAGTTGATGGAAAGCTGAATTTAGTGCTAATTCCAAAAATAAGTGTAATCAATCAAATCAAGCTGGGGCTTCATGTGGTTTCAAAAAAAGCAGAAGTTTTTAAAATGGCACAGCACAGTTTGATTGAAAACATAGCTATCGAATTACCAGAAAAAATATTTGTTGACATACAACTAGATGGCGAATACCACAACTTAAAAACAAATAAAATTGAAGTATCAGTCATCAAAAACGGACTTGAAATTGTGTCTTAATTGGTCAAAATAATTTAATAACCATCAAATACATTACTTAAAATGAATATAGTAGAAACAAAAAGTATAAACAAAATAGCTGAAATAACAGTATTATTTTGGATTATGAAAATTGTAGCAACCACGCTCGGAGAAACACTCGGCGACTTTATTTCGATGACTTTGAATTTGGGGTATTTAGCAGGAATAGTAATAACTGTTATCTTTTTTATTATACTGCTATTCAATCAACTTAAAACCAAAGAATACCAACCGTTTCCTTTTTGGTTGGTTATTATAGCAACTACAACTTTAGGTACTGAAATTTCAGATTTCATTGACCGCAGCTTACACTTGGGTTATACAATAGGAAGTTTAGTGTTGTTGTCAGGTTTACTTTTTACACTATACTTATGGTATTCAAAATATAAAAATCTCAATGTTAATCCAATAACAGAAAACAAAAAAGAAATATACTTCTGGATTGCTGTATTATTTTCAAACAGTCTTGGAACAGCATTTGGCGACTATTTAGGCGATGTTATTGGACTAAGCTACCTTCAAGGCGCTTTGATAACTGCTTCAATCATTATAGTTGTGGTTTTGCTACACTATTACACCAAGCTTAACGAAGTGTTCTTATTTTGGTTGGCTTTTGTATTTACACGACCATTTGGTGCAACTTTTGGAGATTTTTTAACCAAACCACTAGCAAAAGGAGGGTTAGACTTAGGCACGTTACAAGCATCATTAGTTTCAATTATAATAATGACATTGTTAATCTACTATTCTCATAAAAAGCTTTATGAACAGAATTCAAATTAATTCCTAATCTAAAAAAAAGCTTATGCCAAAAAATACTTTTATTAATTCTAAATCTTAAAGTATGTATTTAAAAGTGTTTTTATTTTTTATGATTGGTTCAGTCGGTTTTGCGCAGCAAGTAACAGATACAATAACTATCAATGAACCAAAAGAGAACAGCAAAAAGTTTAAGTTCAAACAACTTATTATTCCAACAGTTTTAATTGGATATGGAGTGATTGGTATTGAAAGCGATGGATTGAAATTCGTAAATTCTGGAATAAAAGAAGAAGTAAACGAAAATATCGATGAGAAAATAACAATCGATGACTTTTCACAGTACTTACCAGCGGCATCGGTTTATGGTCTCAATGCAATGGGGATAAAAGGCAAACACAACTTTAAAGATAGAACAATTATTTTAGGAACTTCCTATTTGTTAATGTCAGCTACTGTACTAAGTTTAAAATCCATTACTAAAGTAGAACGTCCAGATGGTTCTGCATTCAATTCCTTTCCATCTGGTCATACAGCAACTGCATTCGCAGGAGCAGAATTTCTTTGGCAAGAATACAAAGACGTTTCTGTTTGGTATGGAATTTCAGGATATATTGTGGCTGCTGGTACTGGAGCATTCAGAATTTACAACGACAAACATTGGCTAACCGATGTGGTTGCAGGTGCTGGAATTGGAATTTTAAGTACAAAAGTTGCCTATTGGATCAATCCATGGATTCAGGAAAAAATATTCAAATCCAAAGAAAAAAATAGTATGTCAGCTATCGCTCCTTTTTACAACAGCAAACAATTGGGTGTTGGTTTCATAAAAACGTTTTAATGTTTACTATTAATTTAAAAAGATACTTTTTGTTAAAGAGAAGTATCTTTTTTTAAATCATTATCTCATTCAACTGCACAAAAATTGCTCCTAGTCCAAGTATTCCTAGCATCAATTCTTTGTTTGCTTCATTTCGCTAATTCAAAATAGATAAAATATACTTTGTGTGAATATGGGAATAAATAGAAACAACTGCTAGTAACGGTGGTTTTGCGCTATTGGGGCAGTTGTGGTAAATAGACGTTATATCTTGCTTTTGAACTAATCAACAAAGCAGAAAGTACGCTGCTCTTAAATCCCCAACAGACGCAAAGCCAGCCGTTACTAGCAATTGTAAACCTCCGCATCACGTTTACGTTAAATACAACATTTATCTTTCCGCATAACTTCTTCCGAAACCAAACAGACGCAGACAATCGAACCGCATAAAAAGAAATAGGAAGTATTTTCATATTGACATTGTAAGTATAAAAATTGCTTTTTGTGTTTATTGTTTTTTTGGTTAAAGCAATTTTCTATACCCACAATCCCAATAGTGCCAGTAAGAGTATTCTTTTTTATTTGCCACAAAACCCCAAGTAATTGGCTTTCCGTCTGCTTGATACCTAGCGTTTTCAAAACAATAATTGTAGTAACATTCAAGTTTTATCTTTCTATTTACGTGCAGGCATCAAGCAGCCAAGAAAACCAATCAGAGCATCCCAATAAGCAATTAAAAAAGAATACCCTTACTTCGAGCCTCTGCCAACGCACTAGGAAAGAGTTTTCATTGTTTTTTGAAGATGCCATAACATTTCCGAATAACATTTTGATAAAATAGAAAAACCTCATTTCGCAAGAACAATAAGGCATCCTCAAAAATCAAATTTGCCCACAAGAGTATAGTTTTTCATTTGCCAGAACCACAAAATATAAATCAACAATCCAATAAGCAAATAAAAAACTATACCCTTGTTTCGCTACTGCCAACGCACTAGGTAAGTTCAGTTGGGGAAATCTCCCATTTCCCCAAACCCCTTTGGATGCAATTTTTTTTAAAATAATGCCAGAACTTTTTTCTCCCGATTGAACGCACACGGTAAGCATTATTTCAAAAAAAACAGCTCAAGTTGACTCTTATCCGAATGTTGATTGATAAATGGAAAGTTACGGGCATACTTGGATTTTTCTTTGTATAAAAAAAGGATTTGTTTCTTTTCTCTTGATTGATAGATATTCCGCACTTATTTGCACCATTAGCCCTATATAAGTCGCCATTATAGACAAATTAATGCAAAACAAAAAACCCTCTCTTTCGAAAGGGTAATTGGTTTTAAAGTAGTAAACTTTACAAACTGATGGTCTTTTTTAGAACACTTCTTGAATTTTCATAGCATTACCTGCATTGAATAAATAGTAGTTCACTCCTACTTGCTGATAAAATTCAATCCCAATACTTCCCAAAACAGCAACATTTGTTGTTATCGTTGGAGCATCTGGTAAAGTTGCAACAACATCAATTAAAGTTGTTACTGCGTCTACAGGTGTGTAAGGCGAATATGAAATGTTTGATGTTTCATTTAACATTGGTTCTGCTGGCTCATAAGCTCCAGTTGCAGGATTGAAAACAAAATCCGAGATTACTGATAAAGCATTGATAATTCTGAAATGTGTTGCACCTGATGGAATATTCAAAAAGTTCAAAGGATTAAATGCCGGAACACTTAAAGTACTTTCGTTTCTGTCTACGTTAGCCGTTAAAGTGAACGGAGCAGAAAAAATGCCATTAAATGAAATATTTCTATTGAAATCTAAACCTTTTAAATATTGTGGTTGTTGCGAAACCAAAACGGCTCTTTGACCTCTTGCCTCTGAACCATCCTCAATATTTATTTTTTTCATAATAGCAGTTAGTCTTCCTGTAAATTGACTATCTGTCATTTGTTTCATTAAAGCAGATAAACCAATTCTCACTGATTTACCAGCATTAGCACAAGCTGCAAACTCGGACATATTTTCACGAGTACGAATAAAGCCTGGTGCAGTTTTTACTTGCTCGGCAGTTGGACCACCTTTTAGACCTGCAAAGTAACCTTCATTACCTTTAATTTTGAAGTGACGAACTTCTCCTAACGTCCCAACATATTTAATATGTCCTTTTTGTTTTGCCATTTGTTGTGTGTTTTAGCAATTATACAATAATTTTTATTAAATTTACATTGTAATTAACTGATAAACAACAACTTAAATAAAGCAATATAATGCAATTAAATGCTAAAGAAACCACCATTACAAAAAGTCTGCTCAAAATTGTAAAATTTGTTGATGGAGATGGAATAATTTTGGAAGATATTGTATCAAAAAAAGTATTTGAAGTTCGTTTATATGGCATTGATGCACCAGAAATAAACTACTGCAACAAGATAAAAAAAGACGAAATTGAATTACAAGTTCCAGCTGCTTTACTAATCAAACTTGGTTATTTATCATTTAACTTTTTAAAAGATCAAGTTAATTTGGGTGATGTTTGCACACTAGTACAGGAACAAAATAATTTAGTTGATAAATATGGAAGACTTTTAGGCTATTTAATTCTAAATGATGGTAGAGTATTAAACGAAATAATGATAAAAGAAGGCTATGCAAAGCCTTATAATGAAGTATTTTGTGAAATGCTTCCAATGTATCAAGAATGGAATTTACAAGCTAAAAACAGTTCAAAAGGATTATATTCAATAGTAAACAAATTTTAAATATTTTGTCTATATTTGTCTTGTATTTATTGATGTTCAGCCCAGTTTGATGGCTATTTGTTGCCCAATCTTCGGCAACTATTGTAAATACTAAAACCTTCAAATATTGTATCGGGAAATAAATATCCGTTTGTCAGGTAAAAATTACTGCACACTCTCAACTTTTATTATTATTTTTAAGTTTGACAAATAACCTAATTTATGTCTAACCCTTTATGAGCTTCAAAGAAACTTTGAAAAAAATATCCGGCTGGGTTTTAGTCAGGCCAAAAACAACCGGTACCATTATCTTTATAATCATGGTAGTACTACTAAGTTTTGTAGTCAAACTGAGGTACGAGGTGGTTAAAGAAAATGAGCGCCGGGAAATGTCTAACATTTTAAATGTTGTAAGACAAAATTTTGAGCAGATTCTTAAAAACAGCTACACTTCGGCTTTGACATTGGCCATGACTTTGAATGATAAAGGAATTCCCGAAAACTTTGAAAAAATCGGTGGACAATTGGTTGATAATAACCAATCAATAGATGCGGTTCAATTAGTACCGAATGGCGTCATAAAGTATGTTTACCCGTATGAAGAGAATAAATCGGTCATTGATTACGACATATTTCACACTCCACATCTACAATATGAAGCTCAAAAATCAGTAAAATCACGATTGATGTATTTTGCCGGACCGCTCAAATTAAAACAAGGCGGTGTTGGGGTTGTTGGCAGACTTCCGGTCTATAAAAATGATAAATTTTGGGGATTTTCAGCGGTGGTAATTCGCTTAGAAACTTTAATTAAAGAATCGGGTGTCAACGCAATAGATGACTCAAAGTATTACTTTCAATTTTCAAAAACCAATCCCACCACCAAGCAAGAAGAGTTTTTCTTATCTCATAATAAAACCCTGAGCGACAAATCTTATTTAATGGTTGAAATTCCTGATGGTGATTGGAAATTGTATTTGATTTCCAGAAATCAAAATGACATTATCAGACAACTTTACACTTCTATTTCGCTAGGATTACTCTTGGCGGTGATTGTTGGATTGTGGGTAACAGCTATATTAAAAAAACCTGCCGAACTTCAACGTTTGATAGAAATTCAAACCCAAAAGATCCTTAAAAGAGAAGCCGAATTTGGAGCTATTTTTGATCAAGCTCCGGTTGGTATCGCAAAAATTGATACCGCGACCGGAAATTTTATAACCATCAACCAAGAATACAGCCGAATTGTAGGTTACGCAACTGAAGAACTGTTGCAAAAAAACTTTCAAACTATTACCTATCCTGAAGATTTAGAGTTGGATCTAAGCAATATGGAAAGACTAAAAAATGGTGAGATTGATAATTTTTGCATTGAAAAAAGATACATTCACAAGAGCGGAAAAATTGTATGGGTTAATTTAGTAGTAGCCGTATTATGGAAAGAAGGCAAAACAGTTTTAAATCACATTGCCATCGTTGAAGACATTACCGATAAAAAAAGAGTTGAGGAAGATCTCAATCAATCTTTTGAACTGGTTTCTGAACAAAATAAAAGGTTGCTCAACTTCTCCTATATCATCTCACACAACTTGAGATCACATACCAGTAACATCGAATTAATTTTAAATCTTTTAGACGGTGTAAAGACTGAAGAAGAACAAGATGAAATGCTCCATTTATTGAAAAAAGTTTCTAAATCTTTAGATGAGACAATGAGAAACTTAAATGATGTGGTAAATATCAGAACCAACATCAACCTTACGATAGAAAACCTAAATTTACACCAATTCATCACAAAGTCACTGGATTTACTCAGCAGACAAATAGAGGATAAATCGGCTACAGTTAACAACTTAGTACCGACTCATGTTTATATTGACTACAATGCTGCATATTTGGAAAGCATATTGTACAATTTTATCTCAAATGCCATTCGGTACTGTCATCCTGAGAGAAAACCGGTAATTACACTAAGCTTTGACGAAACGCATAAAATATTGCAGATTGAAGACAACGGAATAGGTATTGATTTAAAAAGAAACGGAGAAAACCTTTTCGGAATGTATAAAACATTCAATAATAACCCCGATGCTAAAGGAATCGGACTCTTTATCACCAAAAATCAGATTGATGCCATGGGCGGTAAAGTGGAAACCGAAAGCGAACTAAATGTCGGAACCAAGTTTAAAATTTATTTCAAATAAAAAAACCTATTGAAAAGACCAATAGGTTTTTTGAACAGTTTTTTATTTAGAAACAATTATCTGACAACAATTTTCTTGGTGTATGTTTTATTGTCTTTACTAATTTTGGCCAAATAAATACCCGAGATTACGTTCGGTTCAATAGTAGTTTCCCCAACGATTTTTTGTTCAAATACTTTCATTCCGATACTGTTAAAAAGTTCTAACGTAGCTTCTGTATCAATTCCGGAAATCGTAAAGCGTTCACTGGATGGATTCGGATAAATACTAAATTTGACGGTTGTATTTTCATTAGCCGCCAACGCCGCATACCATGCCTGACCAACATTAGCTCCCCAAATGTAATCAGCCAAAGCAGGATAATCAATAAAAGGATTTCGATTGTACTGCCAAGTATAGATGTAATTGTTGCGATTCATTTCAAAATCATCTCTCGGGTCGGTTTGGTTCCATGTTAAAAGCGAAGCCAAATCACCCAACTGACCCACAGTTGTATCAGGAATATCACCATTCACGACACTCAAAGCATTGTAACGAACCGCCATGTAAAATACAGAGCGAGCCACATCACCTTTCCAGGAACCCAGAGTTCCGATTGGTCCGTTGTATCCCGTCAAACCATAATCACGGTTACTTCTGGAAGTGTTCTCCGGACCATCTTCAGCACGAATGTGGTGTGCATCGCCATGTCCGGCGGTAATATCATCTGCACTGGTAGGTAACCAAATATTTATACCATCGGCTACGTCATCTGTCGCGTTGGCAAATCCACCTCGAGATTGCGGGTAAATATGCTCCCTATTCCAAAAACCTACATTACTGGATGTAGTTTGAAAATCTAACTTAGCTCTGGGTGTTTCAACATACATTAACCACACTTGATTGCTGTTTAACGGATTTTGATCGGCTACTTTTAAAATATCCGTAACATCACCGTAATTGTGCGCCCGAACTACTGAAGGATTGGCGATAATATTTTGTAACGCTTGCTTTAAAGCGCTGCCCGATAAGCCTTCTAATGAATCATAGTAACCTGTTGGGATGGTTGCTGTAACATTTCCATAAGTTGGATTCAAAGGTGTACCGAACGGTGAAGTCGTAAAATCGTTATCAACTACTCTTATCTCAATATTGTCATTTCTTCGGTTATAACCAAAAGGCAAGGTCCCGAATTTTATTTTCAATACTTCATCTCCTTCATCTAAAACATCGTCAACAAGCGTTAAGGTGGTCGTAAATGTATTGGAACCTTGAGGAATAAAAACCGTTGTATTTCCAGTAAAATCCGCTGTGGTGAAACCCGCGTTATCTAAGGAAAAATTAAAAGTCAAATCAGCAGTCACATTAGTATCTGCAGTAAAGGTTATGGTAAAACTATCGTTTTCATTCTTGTGGGTTGTATCAACCGTGATGATTATTCCGTTAAAAATAAACCCGCTTCCGTCATTGTTAGCTCCGGGAGTTGGTGCTTTTACTTCCCAAGTGCCATCTGATTTGCGTTGAATAGACTGAGTCGTTCCTAAACTATTAGCATTTTCATTAACTTGGGTTGTCACACCTAACAAAGTTTGCAAAGAAGGGACTTGCGTATTGTTATTGGAATGAATCAAAGCATCAATCAAATTAACGGTTGTAGCCGTAGTATTGATAGGGAAATCAGCTGTTGAACCCAGATAGAGTCCAACACCGTCAGGACCATTTTGAATAGAGCTGTTGGTGAAAATTCGTTCAGGAACCGGAGATACCAAATTATTCCCGATTAGAATTAAGCCGTTGACATCAGTTGTTAATCCATTCAAACTAATGGTGTAATAACTTTTATCAGCTAATGTTCCTGTTCCGTTAAAAAAGACCAAAACATAACCGTTGAGTGAGAAATTGGGCGTAGCCGACTTTAACTCGATAAATTCTTTATCATCAGTACTTGGGTTATCAGAATCAAGTTCATTGATAACCACCTGAGCTTGTATCATTGATGTGGACAGCACCAATAGATAGCACAATATTTTCTTAAGCATTAATTGAAATTTTGTCAAATTTATCGATATGCAAACTATTTAAAGTTAAAATCAATTTAATTATGACCATTTGGCTGATAACGATTTATCTTTTTAAGAAAATACTTTAAACAATTAGCTTTCGTAGAAGAATTTTAGCACATAAAAATCAAAGAACTTTTTTAACATAAATACACTATTTTTACCCTGATTATGTAATACAAATCATGATAGAATTTTTAGGCTATATCGGAGCACTTATAATTGGTATCGTATTAGGAATTACCGGCGGTGGCGGCTCTATACTGACCGTTCCTATATTGGTTTATTTGTTAGGATTGCATCCCATTACAGCTACAGCCTACTCGCTTTTTATTGTGGGAACCACTTCGGCTTTCGGGACAATCCAAAATTTTAAAAAAGATTTAGTAGCACCCAAAACGGCCTTGCAATTCGCCATTCCTTCGGTAATCGGAGTTTATTTGACCCGAAAATTCATAGTCCCTGCAATTCCTGATCCGCTATTTTATTTTGCATCGCTTCAATTGAGTAAAGGCACTTTTTTGATGTTGCTCTTTGCTATGGTCATGCTCTTGGCTGCCATTTCGATGCTGAAAGAAACCAAAGAACCCTTGGTAAATACTCCTAAAAACAAATATCTGGTGATTTTTCAATTGTTCTTGGTTGGTATTTTGATAGGGCTAATCGGTGCCGGTGGTGGATTTTTAATTATACCGGCTTTGATGACTTTGGCCCAATTGACCATTCGAAAAGCTATTGGGACATCATTATTAATAATTACCATCAATTCATTAATAGGCTTTTTAGGAGATGTACAAACTATCACTATTGACTGGTCTTTCTTGTTAGGCTTTACTTCATTGTCTGTGATTGGAATTTTTATCGGATTGTTTGCCCAAAAATACCTCAATGAAAAACTACTCAAAAAGATATTTTCCTATTTCGTTTTTGTGATGTCAATACTTATTCTTTACCGAGAATTATTTTCATAAAGTATTCTAAATTGAAATTGCAACTACACATCTAATCTTTAAATTTGCATAAACTATTACCATTATGAAAATCGAACAAATATACACCGGATGCATTGCACAAGCAGCTTATTATTTGGAAAGCAATGGAGAAGCTGCCATTTTTGATCCGCTGCGCGAAGTGCAACCTTACTTGGACAAAGCCACTAAAGACAATGCCCGTATAAAATATATTTTTGAGACTCATTTCCATGCTGATTTTGTATCAGGTCATTTGGATTTAGCCCAAAAAAGTGGCGGAAAAATTGTTTATGGTCCAACCGCTGAGCCTGCTTTTGAAGCTATCATAGCCGAAGACCAACAAGAATTCAAAGTTGGGAATTACACTATAAAAGCCATTCACACACCCGGACACACTATGGAAAGTACTTGTTACTTATTGACCGATGAAAATGGCAAACAACATGGCATAATTACCGGAGACACCCTATTTATTGGTGATGTAGGCCGACCTGACTTGGCACAAGCTTTGACCGAAGAATTGACTCAGGAAAAATTAGCTTCTTATTTATATGATTCTTTGCGAAACAAAATTATGCCCTTAAGCGATGATTTAATCGTCTATCCGAGCCATGGTGCCGGTAGTGCTTGCGGAAAAAATATGAGTAAAGAGACTACCGATACTTTGGGCAACCAAAAGAGAACCAATTACGCGCTGCGATCGGATATGACCAAAGAGGAATTTACCAAAGAATTATTGGATGGTTTAGGCTTACCACCGGCATATTTTCCTCAAAATGTAATGATGAATATCAAAGGATATGAGAGTTTAGACACTATCATTCAAAAAAGTAATATCGGACTTTCACCCAATGAGTTTGAGGCTATTGCCAATCAAGACGATGTAATTGTATTAGATGTTCGGCATGAAAATGATTTTGTAAAAGCACATATTCCCAACTCCATTTTTATCGGAATCCAAGGTAATTTTGCACCATGGGTTGGTTCTTTATTGAAAGATGTCAACCAAAAACTGTTATTGGTTATTCCATCGGGAAGAGAAGAAGAAACCATTACTCGTTTATCACGAGTTGGTTTTGATCATGTTTTAGGTTATTTAAATGGTGGTCTTGAAGCTTGGACAACTGCCGGTTTTGAAACCGACAGTATTCAATCCATTTCACCTGAAGAATTTTCAAACCAATTAAACGATCAAAGCATAGTGGTTGATGCCAGAAAACCGGGTGAATATGAAGCAGAACATGTTGAAAACGCACTTAACATCCCGTTAGATACGGTTAATGAAAATTTTCAAAGTATCCCAAAAGGTAAAGATTTCTTTTTACATTGTGCCGGTGGTTATCGTTCTGTAATCATGGCATCCATCTTAAAATCAAGAGGAATTCACAATATTGTAAACGTAGAAAAAGGAATGAATGGTATCAGGCAAACCGGTGTTTCATGTACCCAATTTATTTGTCCTTCGACTAAAAAATAATTAAATAAAAAAACAAAAAAAACACTTAAACTATTGCAATTTAAATACATTTGCAATCTTAAAATTTAAAATGAAAAAATGAAAAAAATAATTCTTTTAGTAGCAGTAGCTGTAGTTCTTTTTGCCTGTAATAATTTGGGAGAAGGAGAATACATTATCACAGGAAATGTAAAAGGCATGAAAACAGGTTTGATTTTCTTAGAAAAACAAAGTCCAATGGGCATGGGATTCACTGCTATAGATACTGTGAAAATTGAAGATGGAAAGTTTGAAATTAAAGGTAAAACCGGCGAACCGGAAATTCATTACCTCAGATTTGATAAACTACAAAACAAACTTCCTTTAATTTTAGAAGGTGGTGAAATTGATATTGAAGTAGATAAAGACACCTTATTCAAATCAAAATTATCAGGAACTTACAATAATGAAGAGTTTACTAATTTCAATACTGAATCAAGCAAGATGCAAAAAGCGGCACAAAAGAAAATGAAAGCTTTTGAAGCCAAAAATAAAGCCTTGATTGAGCAAGTTGAAAAAACAAGAGACACAGCCATTGCAAACAAACTAAGAGCCGAATATGAGCCTATTCAAAAAGAGATTCAAAAAAACATGGAAGAATTTACGGTTGGTTATGCTAAAACTCACCCAAAATCATTCATCAGTGTGTTAATTGTTCAAATGATGATGAGTAATCCGAAGTTTACACCGAAAAACATTGAAGATGTTTTCAATTCATTAGATGCTTCTTTAAAGAAAACCAAGCCGGCAAAAAGTATAAAAGAGAATCTTGACGCGTTAAAAAAAAAACCGACGCCAAATCAACCCTCAGAGTTAATCAAATAGCGCCCGACTTTAAAGCACCAAATCCCGATGGAAAAATGGTGTCTTTAAAAGAAAGTCTTGGCAAAGTAACTTTGATTGATTTTTGGGCTTCGTGGTGTATGCCATGTCGAAAAGAAAATCCAAAAGTGGTCGCTTTATACAACGAGTTTCACAGCAAAGGATTCAATGTTATCAGTGTGTCTTTAGATAAAGATGCAGACCAATGGAAAGAAGCCATTGCTAAAGACAAACTAACTTGGACACAAGTTTCCAATTTAAAAGAAATGGAAGACCCGATTGCTAAGCAATACGGAATAGAGTTAATCCCTACCACTTTCTTATTAGATGCATCAGGAAAAATTGTTGGAATTGATTTACCTCACGAGGAATTGAAGGCCAAAATCCAAGCCCTTTTGAAAACAAAATAAATCAAAACGATAAAAAATAAAAAAATCTCCCCAAGGAGATTTTTTTATTTCATTTAAAACCAACCTCTTAAAAAAAGCTAAAGAATTAAGTGCCTTTTTTATTTGTCAAGCTCAAAAGTGTTTTTATATTTGCAGTCGCTATAAGCATTGGGGAGATACTCAAGCGGCCAACGAGGGCGGACTGTAAATCCGCTGATTACATCTTCGCAGGTTCGAATCCTGCTCTCCCCACAAAATGAAAAGTCTATAACATGTTAAAAGTTTACTTTTATAAATGTTATGGACTTTTTGCTTTAAGCAAGGGCACCTTGCTCAGGATAGCGAAGCAATCCTGCTCTCCCCACAAGTATTTTAAACAAAAAAACCACAAGTTCACTTGATGTTTTTTTTACAATGCTTTCGTAAGGGTGAACCCTTACGAATCATGAAATAATCCTGCTCTCCCCAAAACGCAAAATCCTATAAATACTTAATTATAAAACTTTAACACTATTACATCCCATAGCTAATGCTTTTTTTGTTGAACATATAATCAAAAAAAGTATCTTTGAAATTCTAAAAAATTGTTTTTATGAAATCAAATCTATTTATTGGCTCGCTATTGACGGTAACTTTTGTGTTTACTTCTTGTAAAAAGGAAGAAGAAGCCGCAACCACAAGTGATGCTCCAAAAGAAATTATAATGCCAAGGGTTCAATCAATCCCGGCACAAACAAACATCCAACAGCCCGCTATTCAAAATGTGGCTCCGGGTCAAAACCAACCTGCTACGGCCAGTCAAACTTTAACTCCTAACCCACAACAAGTAGTAACCAAAAAAGGAATGAATCCGCCACATGGACAACCGGGACATCGCTGTGATATTGCGGTTGGTGCACCACTAAATTCTCCTGCAGGGAATAACAACCAGCCCAAAATAGGTTCAGCTACTACACAACAAATTGATCCGAGTAAATTCACAACTCAAACAGCAACTCAGCCAACCGGAGCTCCTGCGATATTAAATCCTGACGGTGCACAAACCACCACCACGGTTCCCGGCATGAATCCGCCACACGGACAACCCGGACACCAATGTGGTATTGCGGTTGGAGCTCCATTACCGAAATAAAAAAATCTTTATAAAAAAAATCCCGTCTTGTTTAGACGGGATTTTTTTATTTGAAATTATTGATTACTCCAATGCGAAAACTACACTCACATTTGTAACAATCTCGATTTCACCTACAGCTAATGTTTCTCTTGGTGCATCAGCCTCTGCAGCCATTGCCATCATGTTTCCTTTAAAATAAGGCATTGGTATGTGAACACTGGAATTATCTGTAATCAAAATGGCTTTGCCCACTTTTTGCCCTAAAACCGACACATAATCATTAGCTTTTTGTTTGGCATTTAATATGGCTTTTTTTCTGGCTTCTCTTTCATAATCCTCCATTTTAGAAGATTTGAATTCAACACCCTGAATTGAATTAATCCCGGCATCATTCAATCCCATCATAATTTCATCATACTTTGACAAATCTTTTAGGTTGATGCTCAAAGTTTGATTGGCTTGAAAAATTGACTTTTTCTTTTCATAATCATAGCTCTTACCCAAACTAACATTATTGGTTTTATAATCCGTGGCCGGAACACCACTTTTCTTTAAAAACTTGATTACTTTATCGACCACTTCATCGTTCAATGTCTTTACCTCTTTTACGTCTTTTCCTGAATTTTGGAAACCAACCGTAACTATAGCTTGATCGGGAATAATTTTTATTTTTCCCTCACCGGTGACTGAAATTTGTGGTACTTGGGCTTTTGATTCTTGCGCATTGGAAATACCTGCGACTAATAGGGCTAAAATTAAAACTGCTTTTTTACTCATGAGATTAAATTTGTTTTTTTGGTATTCGTGAATCTTCGATTTCATAATACAATATTTTTAAATATAAAAGTAACTTTCCAAAAGTTGTGCCAATTATAATCTGCCGGTTTTGGCCATTACAAATAAAATTACAATCGGAATAGCCAATAAAACCACCGTTGATGTGCTGTTTTGAAACAAAGCCGGGTCTTTTATTAAAGTAATCGCATAACCGCCGATTGCACCGCCAAAATGCGCTGTATGTCCGATATTGTCTCGCTTGGCTTTCATACCATAAATAGACGCCAACAAATAAATGAATCCGAAAATATATCCGGGTATAAAACCATAAATCTCTATACCGGGTGCAAGCAATATGGCCGAATATATAATTCCGGTCACTGCTCCCGAAGCACCTACGGCACTATAACTATATTCATTGCCATGAAAGACCATTGTCAGTAAACTACCGAAAATCAAACTCGCCATATAAATCAGAAGAAAAGAAAAATTCCCGAGCATCCCAAAAACAATTGGGGCAAAAAAATACAGGGTAAGCATGTTAAAAGCCAAATGAATTTCATCGGCATGTAAAAATCCTGAGGTTATCATTCTTATTTGCTCTCCGGCTCGAATACTGCCTACATGAAATTGGTATTTTCTAAAAAACAATTGATCATTAAATCCTTTGATACTTATGAGGACATTGGCGAGAATAATACCAATTAGAAATAGGTTGAGCATAACTGAAACATTTTGGTAAAAATAACAATAGTTCTTGAGGTTTCACAGACGATATCGGTTTAAAATAACTTTTAACTCTATATTTACAAAAATTTACACCAATGCAACTCTTAGTTTTTTTACTGCTCTACCCGATTATTTGGTTCATGTCGAAAATGCCTTTTCGAGTATTGTATTTGATCTCTGACCTGGTTTATATTTTGGTTTATTACCTTATTGGATACCGAAAAAAAATTGTTGGCCAAAATCTTGCGGCAGCTTTACCTCATTTGTCTGATAAAGAGCGAAAGGCTATTGAAAGAAAATCTTATCGTCACTTGTGTGATATGTTTTTGGAAATGATGAAAACCATGTCGATTTCTGAAGGAGAAATGAACAAACGCTTCCAATTTACCAATATCGAAGCATTGACTGTTATGGAAAAACAAGGAAAGAGCATAGCTGTATTGATGGCACATTATGCTAGTTATGAATGGGCGATTTCTTTGAATAATTTTAGTAATCTGACCGGTTATGCCATATACAAAAGAGTGGGAAATGTTTATTTCGATAAGTTGGTTAAGGATATTCGATTAAAATTTAAAGCGCAACTAATTACTACCCGAGAAACTATACCGACCATTGAAAAAAACCATCT
Organism: Flavobacterium sp. IMCC34852; assembly: GCF_030643905.1. Classification (NCBI taxonomy): domain Bacteria; kingdom Pseudomonadati; phylum Bacteroidota; class Flavobacteriia; order Flavobacteriales; family Flavobacteriaceae; genus Flavobacterium; species Flavobacterium rivulicola. The sequence goes on from NZ_CP121446.1 coordinate 2,769,357, forward strand.
TGAAAACCGTTTGGGTTTGTATGGTTTTGCCAGTGACCAATCACCTCAGTTAAGCAAAACCCATCATTGGGGCACTTTCTTAGGTATAGAAACCCCTATTCACACAGGAGCGGAAATGTTAGCCAAGCGATTTGACATGAATGTTATATTTCTAAAAGTAAAAAAAGTCAAGCGTGGTTATTATGAAGCTACTTTAGAGACCATGTTTGACCATCCTAAAGAAGTGCCTAACTATCAAATATCAGATGAGTTTTTAAGGCGCGTGGAAAAGCAAATCTACGAAGCACCCGAATATTACTTGTGGACGCACAAGCGTTGGAAACACAAGAAAAAGTAGTGTTCAGTGGTATGTTCAGAGTTCAGTTATTTGGCATTAAACCAAGACTTCACCATTGCTAATTCAGAATGTTTGGCGTTTTGGTGGATGAATTCGTTTGTTTTGGGATTATATTTATAGTCTTTAGCCCATTCTTTGTGATTTTGTGCCAATGCTTTAATGCTTTCGCAAACAAATTGAATTTCTTCAGAAGTGGTTGTCGGGTGAATCGACATTCTAATCCAACCCGGTTTTTTGATTAAATCGCCCGAGGTAATTTGGCACACCAAATCATGAGAGGTTTCCTGATCAACGTGCAATAAGAAATGCCCGTAAGTGCCGGCACAACTACAACCTCCACGGGTTTGGATTCCAAAACGGTCATTCAGCAATTTTACCCCCAAATTAAAATGCAACTCGTCAATATAAAACGAAATAACCCCTAACCTGTCTTGGTGTTGGTTGGCCAAAATATGAATGTTTTCTATTGAATTTAATTCAGAAAAGACATATTCCACGATTTCATGTTCGCGTCCTAAAATATTCTTCACGCCCATTTGCTCCTTCAACTGAATCGCCAAAGCAGTTTTGATCACCTGAAGAAATCCCGGAGTTCCGCCATCTTCTCTGTCTTCTATATTGTCAATGTATTTGTGTTCACCCCAAGGATTCGTCCACGAAACGGTTCCGCCACCCGGACAATCAGGGACATTATTTTTGTATAAATTTTTATTAAAAATAAGCACCCCTGAAGTTCCCGGACCACCCAAAAACTTGTGCGGCGAAAAGAAAATAGCATCTAAATAACTTTCCTCATCAGGATGCATATCAATTTCAACATATGGTCCGGAACACGCAAAATCCACAAAGCAAACGCCATTATTTTGATGCATTAATTTGGCTACTTCATGATAAGGTGTTTTAATCCCGGTAACATTGGAACAAGAGGTTATGGAAGCTATTTTAAAACTTCTGTCTTTGTATTTTTCTAATAGTTCTTTGAACTCCTTCATGCACAACAAACCGTCTTCATTAGCCGGAATTACAATCACATCGGCAATGGTTTCCAACCAAGAAGTTTGATTAGAATGGTGTTCCATGTGAGATATAAAAACGATTGGTTTTACTTCTTGCGGTATAGTTGTAAAGTCTTTTAGGTTTTCAGGGACTTTTAAACCTAGTATTCTTTGAAACTTATTTACTACGCCGGTCATCCCTGTACCATCATTAATTAAGACATCATTTTCATTGGCATTGACATGCTTTTTGATAATGTGACGGGCTTCGTGGTAAGCCATAGTCATAGCCGTTCCTGAAATAGTCGTTTCTGTATGGGTATTGGCCACAAATGGTCCGAATTCATTTATCAGCTTTTCCTCAATCGGGCGATACAATCTTCCGCTGGCAGTCCAGTCGGTGTAAATAATTTTTTTCTTCCCGAAAGGAGACTCAAACTCTTGGTCTATTCCAATAATGTTCTGGCGAAACTGTCGGAAATACTGCTCTAAAGCCGTTTGGGTTTCTGTGGTAATCATAATGCAACTATTTGTGCTCAAAGATACATTATTTTTAATTTTAGCTCAATAAATTTCCTCTTTGTTGATAAATTCACAAAACTCTAGAAAGATTTAAACCTTAACTTTGGACATCTGTCTTACTTAGAAATTTCTTTGAATATGAAAAAAAGTTTATCTCTACTGTTGGTTGTACTAGGTATAACCACTGCTTTTAGTCAAGAAGACAATCGTCCGGTAAATACCGGTGATGATTTTAGTTTGGAAGTTGCTTTGGCCCTATTTAAAAAAGCCAATACCTTAGAAAATTTTGAAAAGTTACTCAATGAAGAAAGTAACAATGTCAACAATTTAGACCTCAACAATGATGATGACATTGATTATATAACCGTTGAGGATATCAAAGACGGCGATTCCCATGTTATTGTACTAAGCACTTTTCTCGATGAAAAAGAAAAACAAGATATTGCTACCATCAGCATCGAAAAAACCGGAGAAAATCATGCAGTACTTCAAATAGAAGGTGACAAAGATTTATATCCCGAAAATACTATCGTAGAACCATTTGATGAAAAAGAAGTTATTAAAAGTTCAAAAGGTGGTCCTAATATTCCTGAAATAGATTTTCAAATAGTTTCTGTTAATGTTTGGCTTTGGCCAAGTGTCCGTTTTTTATATGGCCCGAACTATGTAGTTTGGGTTTCGCCCTACCGTTGGGGTTACTATCCTCGCTGGTGGAAACCATGGCGACCAATCTCTCATCCGGTGTTTTATGCCCACTGTGCTCCACACCGTGTATATTATCGTCCGGTTACAACCCGCAGAGTCGTTGTAGCCCGAAAAACGTATACTTCGAGAAGACATTCTTCGACTTTGGTAGTTCACAATCGCCGAGGAACAACCGTAATTCACAAAAACAAGAGAGGCAAAGTAAAAGCCGTTAAAGTAAGAAGAACCCCGGCAAGAGCGAGAAGATAAAATCATGAACAAGCACACCCTTTGGTCATTGCGTTTAGGTTTTTCAGGAAAGCAAAGTAAACTTATTGAAAATATGGGTTTACCCAAATTTCTGGAGCAATCCTATGTTTCATCATTTGACAAAAGCGTGCCTTCTTTTTTAGACAAGAGTCCAAAATCAATTCAAGAATTAAAAGCCAAACGTCAAGAATTAAAAAATATTTCTCCCGAAGAAGCGAAAGAACTACTCAAAATTGAACTCCAAGTGTCTCAGGAAATGAAAGCTTGGTGGTTGGAAAAAATGATTCATGATGAATATCCGCTACGCGAAAAAATGTCTTGCTTTTGGCACAACCATTTTGTTTCGACTTACCAAAAAGTGAAGGTCAACCATTGGATTTTTCAGCACAACCAATTGCTACGTGAGAACGCTTTTGGCAACTTTAAAACCTTGACCAAACAAGTCATCCAAACCAATGCCATGGTACGTTATTTGGACAATGTAGACAATCGCCGAGATAAAATCAACGAAAACCTTAGCCGGGAATTATTAGAATTGTTCACACTAGGTATTGGCCATTACACTGAAGACGATATTAAAAACGGCGCCAAGGGGTTGGCCGGATTAAACCTAGGAGAAGACCAAGCCGTTTATCGTCGAATGCTTGAAAACAATGACACGATTACCTATTTTGGCAAAACAGGCAAGTTCAAAGTGGGTGAAATGGTCGATATTATTTTCGAGCAAAAAGCGGTGCCTTATTTGCTGACGCGAAAAATCCTAAAGTGGTTCATCTACGATAATCCGTCAGAAGAATTGGTTCAATATTACGGGGATTATTTCCGAAAAGCAGATTTTGAAATCAAGCCGTTGCTTACCAAAATCTTCACTGAAGAATTCGCCAAAGACAATGCCGGAAGCAAAATCAAAGACCCTTTGGTTTATATCATCCAATTGATGCACGAGTTAAATGTTGCACAATTGAATCCGAAACTGGTTGTGCTTTTTTTAAGACAACAAGGCATGGATTTGTTTAACCAACCCAATGTTAAAGGTTGGAATGGCGGTAAAGAATGGCTGACTTCCCAAATTTATTTACAACGCAATAATGCTGCCGATTTGCTTTGCAACGGTAAAAGCTTGAGTCGAAGAAAACAATTCACCGACGATGAAATGATGAATGAAAGTAGGTCACAATTGGTAAAAGTTAAACTTCATTGGGACAAAACCGGCAACAACAAAACTATTATTGCTGAACTTACCAACAGATTATTATTTCAAGTCGATGACAATTTGCAAAAAGAATTTGAAGCCATCTTGAAATACGATTTCAATCCCAAAGCACAAAATGCCGATGATGCCGTATTGCGATTGTTCAATGCGATGGTAAAAACACCCGAATACCAATTGATTTAGCCATGAACAGAAGAAACTTTTTAACCCTAACAGGAACATTTACCGGTGGTGCTTTGCTACTGCCTGATTTCCTTCACGCTTTCGGAAATCAGCCTAACCTGTTGATTGGTGAACAATGCTTGGTGTTTGTCCAACTCAATGGCGGTAATGATGGTTTGAACACGTTTATTCCGTTTGAGAATCCTTTGTATTATGATTTGCGGACCAAAATTGCGCTTTCCAAAGACCAGGTCATCAGTAAAAATAAAGGCATGTCATTTCATCCGGCGTTGAAAGATTTTGCGACGATGCAACAAAATGGGGACTTGAGCATCATCCAAAACGTGGGTTATCCTGAGCCCAATCGATCGCATTTTCGCAGTCAGGAAATTTGGCAAACTGCCTCAGATTCCAATCAATATTTAAATGAAGGTTGGTTAGGTCGTTATCTCGACTTGCAATGTAAAGAGCACCAACCTACTGCCGGCATTAATTTGGATTCCATAGATAATTTGGCCCTCAAAGGCAACGAACCTAACTTCATTACCGTAAAAGACCCGAATCGTTTCAAAATCAGAACCGATAATGACAATACGGTAAAGCTTTCGGACAATCCGCAATTGGATTTTGTGCGCAAAATTGCCAACTCGGTTTCCGAAGGTTCTGATGAGATTCAAAAAGCGATTGCAAAATCGACAGCTGAAATGAGTTATCCTAAAACCAATTTGGGTAAAAACCTAGAATGGATTGCCCGATTAATCAAAGGCAATTTGAATTCCAAAGTATATTATACTTCCCAAAACGGTTATGATACACATGACAATCAATTGGCTTTACACCAACGCAATTTGACCGAATTGAACGAGGCGGTTTTTAATTTTTACACCGATTTGAAAAAAGCCCAATTACTGCAAAATGTTACCATCGTAGTCTTCTCTGAATTCGGAAGGAGAGTCAAAGACAACGGCAACGGAACAGATCATGGAACAGCCGCCCCAATGTTTATCATTGGTGGAAATAACAAAGGAAAAGTCATTGGAAACAATCCAAATCTCTCCGATTTAGATAATGGTGATTTAAAATATGAAATTGATTTCAGAAGTGTCTATGCTTCGTTACTTGAAAATAAGTTGGATTTTGATTCCCAAACCATTGGTCTGAAGTCAACTCCACTAAAAGGCTTGTTTTAGCAAATTGTACTATTTTTACCCTTGAATGATGTTGAAAAATCCCCATTGATGGGGATTTTTTATTACATTTTTTTTCTCATCTTTGAAGAACCTAATCAAAACTATTACAATCATGAAAGTTTACGAATCTACAGGAACTTTTGATGCCACACAAAGCACTTTTAAATTAGACATTCAAACTACTGACATCAGCCCTGATGAATTTTACATCAGCGAATATTACAATATTTGTGATGCTAATCGATATGCTATTTTGGGAATTTTACAAACGGTAGATAAAAATGACACCGATTTCACCAATTATCCGCCGGATGCAAATCTTCTGGAAAACGATATTTCATTCAATAAACTTAACAAAGATTATTTAGAACCCGGCGACAAAGATATTTTCAGCATAGGAACCGGTGACAAAATTGACGTTTACATTCACCACGGCATAGGTTTTGACCCTACAACCAATACCGATGACAACCAATACATTATAAACTACAAAGCCGGTATTTATGTTCACTTGGCAGCTGGTGCTCCTCCGGGAAGTGGAGGATCAGGTGGTTTAAACGGTTAAATCATTTATGAATTTAAAATCAAATAAAATCAAATACATCTTTACAGTACTTTTTTTAATTAGTACTGTACTTACTGTTGCCCAAAACGCAGCCTTAAAACAATTTGAATCTGAATTTGACCAACTTGATTATAAAACTCGTTTGACCGAATTAAGAAAATTCAAACCAAATGCCTTGTCTATAAAAGATAGAGCGCTGTTTGAACATTTATCCGGTAAAACTGAATATTTAAATAGCTCCGGTGTCGGAGCTGTAGAACATTTTGTAAAGGCAAAAGAATTATACCTTCAAGCCAAAGATTTTGACAAAGTGGCGGAACTTTTAGTAACATTAGCAGAACAAAAAAGCCTCAGTAATTATAAATATGCCGATTACAAGCCATTGTTGGATGAAGCCATTATATATGCCGAGAAAAGTAAAAATCCGGATCTATTATGCAAAACTTACAAGCAAATTGGAAAAAGTATTTATATATTAGAGCCTCAAAAAGCAATAGCCTATTTTCAAAAAGCGATTGCAATTGCACAAAAAAACAAGCTGTTTGTTCATGAAATTAAGATTAATGGTAATATAGGTGTTACCTATTTTGAAGTATTAAATGATTTAAAAAAAGCTCGTTATTATCATAATTTATCTTTAGAAATAAGTAAAAAACACAATCATCAGGAAGGTATCGCTTATGCCTATGTCAATTTTGCAGCCATATTTCGCAAAGAAAAAAATTACGAAGCTGCTGTAAAATATTACCTTATGGCTCTAGAATTAAAGTTTGACAATTACAGAGCTAATGTTGACCTTATTGTACTTGGTTATATTTCGGATACTTACAAAGAGATGAAGAATTATGAAAAAGCATTTGAATATCTCGACAAGAAAAAAGCACTTGAGAAAGAATTGAGCGACCAAGAAGAAAATAAAATTATCCGTGACATCAACACCAAATACGAAACCCAAAAGAAAGAGCTTGAAAATCAAGAATTAAAAATTAAAGACCAAAAAAACAAGTTATTCCTCTACTCCTTTATCGGTCTTTTTTTGGTTTTTGTAATTGGAGCCTATTTCAGAATCAGTCACATCAATAAAAAGAAAAAAATAGCCGAACAGGAAAAGCTCATCGAAAGTCAAAAACTTGAAAATGTGCTTAAAGAACAAGAATTACTTGAAATTGACAAAATATTGGAAGGCCAAGAAAAAGAGCGCTTAAAATTAGCCAATGAATTACACGATAACTTGGGCAGTATTTTAGCAACTCTAAGGCTTAATTTCCAGAATCTTTACCAACAAACAGAAGGCATCAAAGAGGAAGAAAGAGAGTTGTTTGCCAAAACAGATGAGCTTATAGAAGATGCTTACCAAAAAGTACGAGGTATGGCTCATGCCAAAAACGCAGGTGTTATCGGCAGCGAAGGATTAGTTCCAGCCGTTCAAAATATTGCTAAGAAAGTAGCTATTCCCAACAAACTTAAAGTACAGGTAATTCCATTTGGCATGACTAAAAGATTGGAAAACGCTCTTGAAGTTACCCTTTTCCGTATGATTCAAGAGATATTAACCAATACGATTAAACATGCTCAAGCGACCGAAATCACCATTAGTTTAACCCAAGATGATGACACTATCAACATACTGATTGAAGACAATGGCAAAGGCTTTAATCCCAAAGCAATAGATAAAAAAGAAGGAATGGGTTTGAGTAATATTGAAAAAAAAGTGGAACAACTCAATGGCACTTTTAACATTGACAGCTTTGAAGGAAAAGGAACCACCATCATTATAGACATACCATTATGATCACGTTAGTAATCGCCGAAGACCATCAGGCCCTGATTGATGGCATGAAATCATTTTTGAGAAACGAAAACGATATTGAAATTGTAGGTTATGCGAACGACGGGTTTGCATTGATTGACATTGTGCGACAGCTCAAACCTAATGTAGTCATCACCGATATCAGGATGCCTAAATGTGATGGCATTGTGGCCACCAAAACTATTAAGGCAGAATTTCCAAATACCCAGATTATTGCCTTTAGTATGTTTGACCATGACGATGCTATTGCGCAAATGAAAGAAGCAGGCGCCTCTGGCTATATCATGAAAAACTCTTCATTACAAACCGTTTTAGAAGCCATTAGAGCGGTTAGTCAAGGTTACTCCTATTTTGTAAATGATGCAGAAAACGAATATGAGACTTCCAAAAACGAATTATTTTTTAGCAACCGCGAAAAAGAAATACTGCAACTAATCGCCGAAGGAAAATCGTCTCAGGAAATTGCCGACGTCTTGTTTATCGAAAAATCTACGGTTGATTCCCACCGCAAAAACATGTCGAAAAAAATCAAAACTATCGGGAAAACCGATTTAACAAAATTCGCTTTAGAGCGGAAATATGACTATTTGTAATATTTTTACCTCATAATTACGGTAAAAAATCCCCATTGATGGGGATTTTTTTATTGGTTTTCTTTTCCGAATTTTAAATAATCAAAAACGTAATTAATTTAAGTTTTGGTTAGTTAATAAATCCTGCCCGTCTCTCGCAAAAATTTTAGTGGTATTTGATATTTGTAACAAGGGCAGGTTTTTATTCATCAAGTAAAATCCAGATAATACGAATACATGCCAAAAAGAAACCTAAACCCCAACTTGGTGATTTCCTATCACCGAATGCGCCAATCTATTGGTTGGCTTGGACTGTCCTTGCCTTTTATCCTACTTGCGGGCAATTATATGATCAATCATTATAATTTATTCAATAACGAAACTTTGATGATGACACAATGTAATACTTACACCGCCGGTAGTTCTTTCAAACCTTCTATCAGCCATTATTATTACACCACGGTAGGCGAACTCTTTACCGGGACGCTTTGTGCCGTGGCCTTGTTTCTCTTTAGTTACCGCGGTTATCCGCAACGCGATGAGGAAATTATTCCCTCAGACAGTTTTATGACCAACTTGGCCGGATTTTGCGCTTTGGGTGTTGCCCTATTCCCTACTTCTGCCAATAATTGTCTTTCGGATAATGTTCGCACTTACATCAGCAGTGAAACCATGGGTTATGTGCATTATATTTTTGCAGGTTTCTTTTTTATCACCCTATCACTGATTTCAATTTTTAATTTCAGACGCACAGCCAAGGTCGCCGACTTTGGTAAAATGCCTTCTCATAATTTTTACAAATACTGTGGGATTACCATGTTAGTTTGCATAGCCATCATTTTGATTTACTCGGTGTGGTTAGAAGAAAGCTATCCCCAATTACAAGCCTATAATATCACTTTTGTTTTAGAAACCATTGCCCTATTAGCCTTTGGATTGTCATGGCTAAAAAAAGGAAGAATTGACAGTAATTAAAATTCAGAAAAAATCGTAATTCATAATTCGTAATTCTAAAAATCATGTGTTGGACTAATGTAGAATCTCAGTGTAAAATGGTATATGATAAACCATTCATTAATGTCGAGAAACCACTCGACCGTAAATTTATCATTCAAATTATAGCCGAGGAATTTCCCGACTTTCCGCGCATTCGTATTGCGGCTACGGTCGACCGTTGTTTAAAGATATTCCCCGCGCCGGTAGAACGTCAAAAGCTGTTGCACTTTGTGCAAATGAGCATGCGATAAACCGGCACTTTATACCTACCGCTCCGCCCTCTTGTTATTTTGAGACTTTAATGAGAGGGTTTTGGAGTGACCTGAATGTGAAAAATTAACCAAACCACTTATTCGATGGAACATAAAAGTAGTTTCCTGAGATAAAAGTGGTTTTTTTGTATATTAGTTGGGGAAACAGATATGAATTTATATTTATCTGTTAGTTGTCGGTGATTTTCACAAACAATGCATTAAATGACAAATTATGATTCGATTCCTTTATTCTTTCGTTTTGCTCACATCATTAAATAGCTTCAGTTTATCTGCTCAGAATATTCGATGTTCCGAACTTTCAAAAGAATTTGATTCGTTTATAAATATGTTAAAAAAGGAAAATTACAAAATTAGCTTAATCAATAATGACAATCAACTGATATTTGAAACTCACAAGAAATCGAATAAAATAAAATTTAAAAACCTAAATGGATTTGACGCAAAATGTAATACAGAATTTAAAGATAATATGTATGTAAGGCTTAGTGCATACGAAATTTGCTTCAATGATACTATTGAAGCTAAATCTTATGAAGCCAAAATAAATAAGATAATAAATGGGAGTGATTTAAGAAATGAAAAAAAATATGATTTCGTCATAAGAAATGAAAATAAGCTAATTTATATCTCAACTGATGCTCGAATATTTTATGAATCTGTTGTAGAGTTGAAAAACAAGATTATAAAAATCACACAAAACCACCGCTAACAGCAGTTTGCAAAAATTGCATTAGTTTATCTAACAGATTTTCTCTGAAAAGACATCGACCAAGACCAGAAAGATCCCTGACAACTCCGAAAAAATACCCGCAAAGTCTGAAAAGTATTCATGAAGCTTATAAACTCAGTAAAAGATCTTAAAATAGGGAAACCCAACAAATTGAGTAAAATCAGAAAGCAATCTTTTCTTTTGCCAAATTCTCTTGAAACCATCAAAATCTATTTACACTAAATATTTATTAAATAAAAATGTATATTTATTGTTTATCAATAAATATTTATTATATATTTGTCCTGTTAAACTTTATAATTCATCCTCATGGAAATTAAAATCAGTACCGCACAAATCCTAAAAGTCTTGTATATCCTTTCATGGATTATCTTTATCGGCTTGTGTATTGAAGCCTGCGGTTTTATATTCAATACTGCTTTAGCGTTTTTTAAAACGGACAACATTGGCATTTTTTGGCAACAAATCGATTTAACCCAACTTTACAACTTTGACAAAGGCCATTACTTTGCAATCACAACTTATCTGAGTATCATAGCGGTAATGAAAACGCTAATTTTTTACCTGATTGTAAAATTATTACACGACAAAAAGCTAAACCTGACCAAGCCTTTTAACCCTGAAGTAGTAAGGTTTATTATCATCCTTTCCTATTTGACTTTGGGCATTGGTTTGTTCACGCACTTTGGCGTTAACTACGCGGAATGGCTTTACAAACAAGACGTTAAAATGCCGGATATTTACCACTTACGCTTAGCCGGCGGTGATGTTTGGCTATTCATGAGCGTGACGCTGTATGTAATCGCACAAATTTTCAAAAGAGGCATCGAAATCCAAAACGAAAACGACTTAACAATATAAATTATGCCCATTATTGTAAACCTCGACGTGATGATGGCCAAAAGAAAGATGTCGTTAAACGAACTTTCCGAAAAGGTAGATTTAACCTTATCTAACCTTTCCATCCTAAAAACCGGTAAAGCCAAAGCCATTCGATTCAGTACCTTAGAAGCAATTTGCAAAGCATTAGACTGTCAACCCGGCGATATTTTAGAATACACCGACTAACTATTTTGTATATTTGAAATCAATAGAAGAATTAACAAATGAACCACAAAGCCATATCCATTCGACCATTTATTGGTGCCAAAAACTATGAAATCTCCAGAAGTTTTTATCGCGACTTGGGCTTTGAAGAAGTGGTCATATCATCCAATATGTCTTATTTCAAAAGTGAGACATTAGGCTTTTACCTGCAAGATGCTTATGTAAAAGATTGGATAGACAACACCATGGTTTTTATGGAAGTGGAAGATGTACAACAGTTTTACAGGGAATTATTTACTTTAGACTTACCAACAAAATACAAGGGTGTTCGGGTAGTACCAATAAAGGTACTAGATTGGGGAAGCGAATGTTTTGTGCATGATCCTTCGGGGGTATTGTGGCATTTTGGGGAGTTTAAAAAGTAAACCTAATACAACAACTTCACTTCCTTCAATTCATAATATTCCAAACTATCATCGTTTAAAAGTACTGCCAATTTCCCATCACGTGTCACACATTTGATTATGCCCATAAATCGGTCACCATTGGAGTATTCAAAAGCAGCCGGTTTATCTTTTTTAAACAATAAACTGTTGTAATGCGCCCAAGCTTCATCAGCGCGCTCGGGGAAAAGAATGAGGTGTAACTTAAGTGATTTTATAAACCTTTCTCCTACTTCGGTTATATCATAATGTTGTTGGGTAATATTCGTCAAAGAATTCGCTTGGGGCAAATGTTCAAAATCGGTTTGGTTCAAATTTAACCCAAAACCTACAACAGCCGTATAACTGCCATCTGACTTTAGCGAATTCTCTATGAGTATGCCACCTACTTTCTTATTTTCTGCCATAATGTCGTTGGGCCATTTGACATTTACTTTGGTTATGCCATTCATGGTCAGCAAACCAACAGCTGCCAAAGCCACAGCAATATTAAAGTCGTAAATAGAAATCATTTCCTGCGGCACATCTTTAATCAATACACTAATAGTGAGGTTTTTACCCGGTTCACTTACCCACTCCGCACCCATTTGTCCTCTGCCTTTGGTTTGTTCGAAAGCCATGACAGCCGTGTAGTTTTCTAACCACTTTTCTTTGGCCAATTGCTTTAAATAGTCATTGGTCGAATCTATGGCATCGAGTTTGATTATAGGCATGATAGAAATAAAATTTGGTCGTAATTTTAAACTTTTGTTAAGCAAAAATAAGGACAAAAAGTAATACCTTTGCCAAATACACATAAATACTAGATGACGAAAAAAGCAGTAAACACCGATATACTCCTGGCGAGTATTATCAAAGGCATTGAAGAAGTAAAAGGAAATGATATTGACATACTCGATTTAAGAGGTATAGACACCGCTGTTTGTGATTATTTTATCATTTGTAATGGTAACTCCAACACCCAAGTTAACGCAATTGTTAACTCTATCCAAAAATTAGTTTCCAAAGAATTAAAAGACAAACCTTGGCATGTAGAAGGTACAGACAATGGCGAGTGGGTTTTAATGGATTATGTTGACATCGTGGTACACGTTTTCCAGAAACAAATTCGTGAATTTTACAACATTGAAGGACTATGGGGCGATGCCCAAATTACAACCATACCAAGTAACTACTAAAAATTGCGCTAAATATATATGGCTACCGAAAAGAAACCCAATAATTTTAAAATAAGTCCATGGTGGATTTACGCCGGATTAATTATTATATTCTTCGGATTGAACTACATCGGCGGTTCCGGTTTTCAGGATACTGCTAAAATTTCTTCGTCTAAGTTCAACGAGTATTTAGACAAAGGACAAATCGAAAAAGTAGTGATTTTCAACAAAACAGAAGGGGAAGCTTATCTGACTGCCGCGGCTTTAAAAGACAAAGCACACAGTAAGTTAGCCCAAGACATGTTGGGTAACCCAAACAAAGGACCACATTACTCTTTTGAAATTGGTAATGATGAAGTGTTCCAAAACAAAATCGAAAAAGCCAAGTTGGAAGGCAAAATAAAAGACTACGACTTTAAACCCAAAAGCAATTGGTCTGAAATATTTATCAGCCTCTTGCCAATCATCATCATCATTGGTCTTTGGGTTTTAATCATGCGAAGAATGTCTGGCGGTGGTGCCGGAGGTGGCGGTGGCCAAATTTTCAACATCGGAAAATCGAGAGCCAAATTATTTGACGAAAAAACCGATCTTAAAACCACTTTCAAAGACGTAGCCGGATTAGAAGGTGCCAAAGAAGAAATACAAGAAATTGTAGAATTCCTAAGAAACCCTGACAAATACACTACGCTTGGAGGTAAAATTCCGAAAGGTGCTTTATTAGTAGGACCTCCGGGAACCGGAAAAACCCTTTTGGCGAAAGCCGTAGCCGGTGAAGCCAAAGTGCCATTCTTCTCTTTATCAGGTTCTGATTTTGTGGAAATGTTTGTGGGTGTTGGAGCTTCTCGTGTGAGAGATTTATTCAAACAAGCCAAAGACAAAGCACCGGCCATTATCTTTATCGATGAAATTGATGCGGTTGGTCGTGCGAGAGGGAAAAATAATTTCTCCGGCTCAAATGACGAACGCGAAAATACCCTTAACCAGTTATTGACAGAAATGGATGGTTTTGGCACCAATACACACGTAATCGTATTGGCAGCTACCAACAGAGCTGACGTATTAGACAAAGCTTTATTGCGTGCCGGACGTTTCGACCGCCAAATTTATGTTGACTTACCGGACGTTAGAGAGCGTAAAGAAATATTTGAAGTACACCTGAAGCCTCTAAAAAAAGTAGAAGATTTAGACATCGATTTCTTAGCCAAACAAACCCCGGGATTCTCGGGAGCTGATATTGCCAACGTGTGTAACGAAGCCGCATTAATCGCTGCCAGAAACAACAAAACAGCTGTAGATAAACAAGATTTCTTGGATGCTGTTGATAGAATTGTTGGCGGTTTAGAAAAGAAAAACAAAATAGTAACCCCGGAGGAAAAACGCGCCATTGCCATTCACGAAGCCGGTCATGCCACTGTAAGTTGGATGCTCGAACACGCAGCGCCATTAGTAAAAGTTACGATTGTTCCTCGCGGACAAAGTTTAGGTGCCGCCTGGTATTTACCCGAAGAGCGTTTAATTGTTCGTCCGGAACAAATGTTAGACGAAATGTGTGCCACTATGGGCGGACGTGCAGCTGAAAAAGTAATATTCAATAAAATTTCTACCGGAGCCTTGAGTGATTTGGAAAAAGTAACCAAACAAGCGCGTGCGATGGTGACTATTTATGGTCTGAATGATAAATTAGGAAACATCACTTACTACGATTCTTCGGGACAAAGTGAGTATAATTTCTCTAAACCTTACTCAGAAGAAACGGCTTTGGTCATCGATAAAGAAATTTCAAATTTAATAGAAACCGAATACCAAAGAGCCATACAGATTTTACAAGATAACAAAGAAAAACTGCAGCAATTAGCTGACATCCTGATTGAAAAAGAAGTCATCTTCAAAGACGATTTGGAAGCCATCTTCGGCAAAAGACCTTTTGATACTCACACTGAGGAAACAGCAGTAGAAACAGTGACAGAATAACATTTACAGTTTTTTAACATTTTTTTAAAATCTTAATTCAAAACATACTTTTGAATTAAGATTTTTTTATCTTTGAGGGATTTCAAATACCAAAACAGATTATACCCATACAAGCATGAGTCTTTTCAGAAAAATTTTTGGCACAGGTAATGATGCCTCTGACGAAGAAAGTCAAAGCGAATTTAATAATACTCCTTCCAGTTTCTCACTGCTTCCGGTAGATGAGAAGTTTACTTATAATTTCAAAAAAAACGGAGGCAAGTTTTTGTACTGTGAAAATTTAAATGAAGTAAAAGACCAATTCTTAAATATCTTAGAAGAAAACGATTGGTTCGAATGTGAAGCCCTTTGCTATGAGCCGAAATTGTTCAGTATGTTGGACGAAAACAAACTGATGTACGACAAACCTGCTAATCCTAAATTCTTATTTGCCAGTTGCGAAAATTTGATTGCCGATGAAGGTTCGGTATTATTTTCTTCCAACCAAATCAAACAAAATAAGCCTAACGATTTACCTATCAATATCATCATTTTAGCCACTACGAGTCAAATTTTGGAAACCAAAAGCGATGGCTTGCGTGTGATTAAAAAGAAATACGATAAAGATTATCCAACCAACATTACTACCATCAAATATTTCGAAAAAGCCAAAGACGAAGACTTCCTGCAATACGGAAGTACGGCCAAGAATTTATACCTCTTGCTTTTAGAAGATTTATAGCATGACGACTACTGTAACAAGAGCTTTATCCGGCGCAGTTTATGTACTGTTACTGGTTGGCGCGACTTTATATTCTCAATATAGCTTTTTGTTATTGTTTGGTATTTTATTGCTTTTCTCCGTAGTAGAGTTTTGTAAACTAATCTCTTTAAAACCAATTATTCCAATTGTTATTGCAACAATAGGCTACATTCTTTTCAACTTAAATAACACCATCAAAACCAACGAAATATTGCTACTCATTGCAGCTTTATTGGTTTCAATACGCTCACTGTTATTTCTGTTTGAAAAAAAGGATAGATTTCTGGATGTACAAGCCAAATACGTTTTTTTGATTGGCTATCTAATCATTCCTATTATTATTTTTACCAAAATTCCTTTCATCAATAACCAATATGTACCCGAAATCATTATTAGTATTTTAATAATCATTTGGTGCAATGATACATTTGCTTATTTGGTAGGAATCACCATGGGAAAAAACAAACTTTTTGAGAGAATTTCGCCCAAGAAAACTATAGAAGGTTTTGTCGGTGGCGTTGTTTTTTCGGTCGTAGCCGGAATTTTATTAGCCCAATTCTATTTACACCAAGACCTTATCAAATGGATTATCATAGCTATGATTGTAAGCGCTTTCGGCACTTTAGGTGATTTGATAGAATCGAAATTCAAAAGAATTGCAGGCGTCAAAGACAGCGGTAATATTATGCCCGGTCATGGTGGTTTTCTAGATCGCTTGGATAGTATTATATTTGTAGCACCATTTGTTTATTTGTTTTACCAAATTATCTATTATGTTTCATAAAGAAGGTTATAAAATCATTTTCATTGCTATTTTAAGTTTTGTTGCAGCGTTATTATTAACAGATAAATTTGTACACATTCCATGGCTTAGAATTTCAATCCAACTTGTTTTTGTATTCCTTTTTGTAATGATTTTACAATTCTTCAGAAACCCCAACAGAAAGATAGTACCTAATGAAAATTACTTCTTAGCACCGGTTGACGGTAAAGTAGTGGTGATAGAAGAAGTATTCGAAGAAGAGTATTTCAAGGACAAAAGATTACAGGTTTCCATTTTTATGTCGCCGATTAATGTACATGTAACACGTTATGGGGCTTCAGGTAAAATCAAATTCAGCAAATACCATCCCGGAAAATACTTAGTAGCGTGGCATCCGAAAGCCAGTACCGAAAACGAAAGAACCACTGTGGTGATTGAAACCAAACAGTTTGGAGAAGTTTTGTACCGACAAATCGCAGGAGCTTTAGCGCGCAGAATTGTAAACTATGCCGAAGAAGGTCAGCAAGTCGTTCAAGGAGAAGATGCCGGTTTTATTAAATTCGGTTCCAGAGTTGATATTTATTTACCATTAGGAACAAAAGTGGATGTTGCTTTAAACCAAAATGCTGTAGGTAACCAAACGGTTATCGCCTCTAAATAATTAGGATAAAACATGTCTGAAAAAGAATTAGAAGTTCGATTTCTGGAAGCAGTTGAGATTGCTTCCCAAATGACACAGTCATCGTTGCCGCAAGATGTTCAGTTGCGATTGTATGCCTATTATAAACAAGCCACTTTTGGCACTATTGAATACAACAATTCAGGGAGTTTTGATTTAAGAAATGCTTTTAAAACCAATGCTTGGATGCAAATCAGTCACTTATCAGTAGACGAAGCCAAAGAATTATACATTGAAGCTATCCACGCCATTGTAAACGAAAAAAAATAAATTATGAAAAGGATTATTGCTTTTGCATTATGTTTTTCTTTTACGTTCCTATTGCCTTCTTGCAATAAAAAAAAGTTGACCGAAGTAGTAGAAGTGCCATTGCCTTCCGCGGAGGAAAAACTAACTATCGGTCAGCCTGATGATGTAACTGCAGAAGAAGGACAATTCGCGCTTGCTAAATTGCCTTACGAATACAATGCTTTGATGCCAAGCATTGATATCCTTACGATGGAAGTGCATTATTCCAAACATTATTTAACGTACACTAATAACCTCAACAAGTTGGTCGCTGCCGATCCATTGATGGTTGATTTAGCCATAGAAGATATTCTTAAAAAGCTAGACATGAACAATGCCGATTTAAGAAATAATGCCGGTGGTTATTATAACCATACCCATTTTTGGGAAGGTATGGCACCCAAAGCCGGTGGTCAACCCAAAGATACTTTGGCCACTGTAATCACTCGAGATTTTGGTTCATTTGAAGTTTTTAAAAATCAGTTTTCTGATGCCGCCGAAAAACAATTCGGTTCAGGCTGGGCTTGGCTAGTAGTAGACAAAGCCGGAAAATTATCGGTAACGAGTACGCCCAACCAAGATAATCCTTTAATGCCGAACCAAACCGTAAAAGGAACACCAATCTTATGTTTGGATGTTTGGGAACACGCTTATTATTTAGACTACCAATACAAACGCAAAAAATACATTGAAGCTTTCTTTAAAGTCATCAATTGGAAAAAAGTAACCGAACGGTATTTGGAAGCCACGACAACGAAATAAAAAAATCCCTAATCTTTCGATTAGGGATTTTTTTTACCAAATAACCACTTTCAGGTTGTCCGGTCTTCGCATTTTGCTTCCGGGTTTGATGTTGAAAGCTTTGTGGAAATCGGGATTGTTTTCCAATGGTCCGTTGATTCTGTATTTGGCCGGTGCGTGTACATCGGTTAATAATTGTTGGGCTAAAGATTCCGGTTTGATATTCACCATCCAAGCGTAGCCATAAGCTAAAAAGAAACGTTGTTCCGGCGTTAAACCACTTATTTTTTCTTTGTTTTTGTATTGCGCTGATTTTTTAAAGGCTTCAAATCCCATGACAACACCTCCTAAATCGGCTATGTTTTCCCCTTGCGTAGCATCACCGTTTACGAATTTGCCCGGTAAAGCTTCGTATTGACTGAATTGTTCCACAATCAATTTGGTTTTGGCTTTGAACTTTTTCAAATCTTCTGCGGTCCACCAATTGTTTAAGTTTCCTTTTTCGTCATACTGACTGCCTTGGTCATCAAATCCGTGGGTGATTTCGTGTCCGAAAGTAGAACCACCAATAATACCATACAACACAGCATCATCGGGCATTCTGCCTTCAAATCCGGGTACCAAAATATTACAAGCCGGAACACAGATTTCGTTGTTACTAGGACTATAATAAGCATTATAGGTTTGCGGATACATGCCCCATTCGGTTCTATCAACCGGTTTGCCATACTTTTTTATCATATCTTGAATCGCCCATTTGTTAGTAGCCATAACATTGGCTAAAAACGTACCTCTATTGATCTGAACACTGCTCAAGTCTTTCCACTTATCAGGGTAACCGACTTTCATTACAATCTTACTCAACTTGAATAAAGCTTTTTTCTTTGTCTCTTCGCTCATCCAATCCAAGTTCTTGATGCGTTCTGCATAAACATCGCGAATGTTATTTCCTATTTCCAGCAGTTTCTCTTTGGAGCCTTTCGGCAAATAATCTTTCACATAAACCTGACCTATTAATTCGCCCAAAGATCCATCGGTTTGCTCTACTATGCGTTTCCATCTTGGCTTTTGTTCTTTCACGCCACTCATCACTGTAGAATAAAAATAAAAGTTTTGCTTTTCTATAGCATTATTCAAATAAGACGCATAAGAATTTACCAAATCCCATTCCAGATAGGTTTTCCAATCTTCGATTGAATAACTTTTTATCATTTGGTTCAAAGCCTTGTAAAATTCCGGTTGGCCAACAATTACGGTATCAACATTTTTAATTCCGATGTTGGCAGTCATTGCTTTCCAATCGATATTTGGCGTTGCGGCATTGATTTGATCAATCCCCATTTTATTGTAGTTTTTAATCGGATCACGAAGCGCTTCTAATTTTCTGGAGTTATCCGCCAATTCTGTTTCCAACTTCATAATTATGCTGGCATTGGCTTTAGCGGTTTCTTTATTTTTTCCAATTAACAAGCCCATTTTCTCCAAATGCTTTACATATTCGGAACGAATATTAGCGGTTTCTTTATCGGTATTGAAATAGTAATCTCGATTCCCTAAACCCAATCCACCTTGACCCAAAAACACGGTATATTTAGCACTGTTTTTATCATCTTGACCTACATACAAAGAAAAACCCGGATTAGCACCGATGGTATGTAAATACGCGATGGTTTTCAATAAGGAAGGAACATCTTTAATGGCTTTGATTCTACTCAAATCAGCTTTTAAAGGGGACAAACCCAATTTTTCAATTTGTAAAGTATCCATACCGGAAGCATAGAAATCGCCTATTTTTTGTTCGTTACTTCCTTTCGGTGCGTCGGTCATCTCCGCTGATTTTTCACAAATTTGTTTAATTTGAGAATTAATGGTATCGCCTATAGTTCGGAATATCCCGTTACTTCTTTCACTGTCCGGAATTGGATTTCGTTTAAACCATCCACCATTGGCATACATAAAAAAGTCATCGCCGGGATTGACCGTGGTGTCTCTGTTAGTTAATAAAGGATCAATAAAATCGGCTTCTTTTTGGTTACAACCAATAAGCAATAACGCAGAAAATAAGCCTAAAGTTAGCTTGGTTATTAATTTCATATAAATACTTTTAAATGGCTATTGGACTTCATTTAGACTTAAATGTTACCAAAGTTAATGCATTTGTGAAAATTAAACATAAAAAAACCACCCGAAGGTGGCTTAGTGATTAATCTTTAATTCCGAGTTTGTCTAAAATATCTTCCATCAAACACCATTTGGTGATAGAAGATTGCAGCAAATTGGCTCCGACAAAAGCGGTAAACCAAAGCCAATTCTGATTGACATAAATCGATAACAATAAGCTGATTAAGATAAATGTTCCCGCTACAGCTCTGATTATTCTGTTTTTCATAGTATTAATATTAATTAGATTTTTCAATTTGAAGTACAGCCACATCCACTTGTGCCTTGGTTTCCTGTTTGGCATTAAAATCGGCGACGAGTTGGAAGAACAAATCCACATTTTCTTTTTTTACAAAAGCGTAAAAAAGCAAGGATTCCGTTTCATTCATTTCGGAAGCGAACCAATTACTTTCAATAAATTCTTCCGAAACGTCTTTGTAACCCATTACATTTCTGTAACTGAAAGCTTTGACGCTTGCTTTCTTCAGCATCGATTTGATGTCTTTCTCAAATTCAGTTATGGCGGTGATGATTAATAATTTCATGATTTTAGGAATTAAGTTCTTGCTCTTTTGTTTCTGATGAATTGCGCTCCCATTTTTTTCTCTCGGTGATGTAATAAATCAAAGGCACTACAATTAGTGTCAGCAATGTCGATACAATTGCTCCAAATACTAACGAAATCGCTAAACCTTGAAATATCGGATCAAACAAAATGATGGATGCTCCGATAACCACTGCTCCGGTGGTTAATAAAATTGGCGTGGTTCTTACTGCGCCGGCTTCTATGATAGCTTGTTTCAATGGTACGCCATCGTTCAATCGGATTTCGATAAAGTCGATAAGCAAAACTGAGTTTCGCACCATCACACCGGCCAAAGCAATCATTCCGATAAAAGAAGTTGCGGTAAAGAAAGCACCCAACATCCAGTGACCTAAAACGATTCCGACTAACGAAAGTGGAATAGCCATCATCATCACCATCGGGGTTTTGAAATTTTGGAACCAACCTACAATCAACATATAAATAATCACAATCACGATTAAGAAAGCTGCTCCTAAATCGCGGAAGACTTCCAACGTAATTTGCCATTCGCCATCCCATTTTACGGTAAAATCGCTTTCATCAGATGGTTGCTCCATGTACAATTCGTTGACTTTATAGCCTTTTGGCAATTGCATTTTTTGGAGTTTTTCATTCATACCTAAAATCGCGTACACCGGACTTTCTAAATCTCCGGCCATATCAGCAGTTACATACACCACACGTTTTTGGTCTTTGCGGTAAATGGTTTTTTGCAAGGTGTCTTGAACCACTTTAACCAAATCACTAACAGGAACAACATTGCCGCGATTGCCTTTGATTTTCAAAGTTTGAATGTCTTGTAAACTCGTTTTATCCTTATCGTCTAAAGACAAAACAATCCCTACATTGTCATTTGAATTTTCATCATACAAATTAGAAACCGGATATTCTTTAAGCAAATAAGTCAAATTGCCTACCACTTGCTGTGGAGCAATTCCGTTAAGCATGGCTTTTTCTTTATCGACCACCAATTTATATTCCGTTTGGTCGTCTTCAGTCATCCAATCTACATCAACTATATCTGTGGTATTTTCTAGAATGGTTTTTACTTGATTGGCGACTTTGATTTGCTCTTTATAATTCGGGCCATAGATTTCCGCTACCAATGTCGATAATACCGGCGGTCCGGGTGGCACTTCTATAATCTTAACATTAGCAGCATATTTCTTGGCTATCTTTTGAATTTCGGGACGGACGATTTTGGCAATGTCGTGACTTTGCAAATCGCGGTCTTCTTTATGCAACAAATTCACTTGAATATCGGCCATATTACTACCACCACGCATATCGTAATGACGCACCAAACCGTTAAACGTAATCGGAGCAGAAGTACCGATATAGTTCTGATAATTTACCACTTCAGGAACGGTTGAAAGATATTGGGCGATTTCCTGAGTTACCGCAGCCGTTCTTTCTAAAGTCGTTCCTTCCGGCATGTCAATCACGACTTGGAATTCGTTTTTATTGTCAAATGGTAACATCTTCACGGCTACCGATTTGGTAAAAAACATCAAGACCGAACCGATTAACAATAAAACGGTGATACCTAACATCAAACGACGCTTTTTAGAACTTTCTAAAAATGGTCTTTCCATTTTGCTATAGACTTTATAAATCCATGATGTTTCTAATCCTTGTTCGGCTTTTTGTTCTTGTTCTTCTTTTTCGTGTAATAAATGGTAACCCAAATAAGGTGTAACAGTCAACGCCACAAACAAGGACAACAACATTGCAATCGAAGCACCAATCGGCATCGGACTCATGTATGGTCCCATCATTCCCGATACAAACGCCATCGGAAGAATAGCTGCAATAACTGTGAACGTTGCTAAAATAGTTGGATTCCCAACTTCATTAATCGCATAAATAGCTGCTTGTTTGAATGGTAATCGCTTCATCTTGAAGTGACGGTGCATATTTTCGGCGATGATGATACTGTCGTCTACGACAATTCCCACCACGAAAACTAAAGCGAATAAGGTAATTCTATTCAACGTGTAACCCAACATATAATAGGCAAACAGTGTCAAAGCAAACGTTAATGGTACTGAAAAGAAAACCACCAAACCGCCGCGCCAACCCATGGCTAACATCACCAAAAGCGTAACCGCAATAATCGCAATCCCTAAATGCAGTAACAACTCACCTACTTTATCCGAAGCGGTTTCGCCGTAATTACGCGTTACTTCTACGTGAACATCATCGGTGATAATCGTTTGTTTCAGTTGCTCGACTTTCTCCAAAATCTTTTCGGAAATTTTCATCGCATCTGCCCCTTTTACTTTACCGATAGAAATCGTTACGGCAGGATATTCCGAATTGTTTTTGGCGAATTTTTCATTGGCTTTGCCATACCCAAAAGACACATAACTTCTCGGCGTTGACGGTCCGTCTTGTACCGAAGCGACTTGTTTCAAATAAACCGGAAGATTGGCATTCACACCAACTACTAAATTCTCAACATCTTCTGCAGATTTTAGAAATTCTCCGGTTGTCAACAAATATTCTTTATCGGCTGAAACAAAACTTCCGGATTGTGAGCTGCCGTTATTGGCTTGAATCATTTGCATAATGCTCAACACATCGACACCGTTTTCGGCCATTTTATCTTTGTCTAACACCACTTTCACTTCGCGGTTTCGGCCACCGATTTCTTTGGTGATGGCGACATCTTTTACTTTTTCAATCTCAGAAGTTACTTCTTCGGCTATTTGACGAATTTCGAAATCGTTTAGCTTTTCGCTCCAAAGTGTTAGGCCTAACATCGGAACATCGTCAATAGAACGGGTTTTTACTAAAGGTTTGTAAACACCCTGCGGAAACATATTTTCGTGTTTGGCCAACTCATCGTATAATTTTACATACGAACGTTCCACATCTTGCCCAACATAAAACTGGACAATCAAAATCGCTTGCCCATTCATCGCCATACTGTGCACGTGTTCTACGCCTTTGATGTTGGAAAGGATTTTCTCTAAAGGTTTCACCACGCGGCTTTCGACTTCACTTGGACTCGCTCCGGGATAACCCACCATTACGTCGGCCATCGGAACATTAATTTGCGGTTCTTCTTCTCTTGGAATCAGAAACGAACTGTATACGCCGATAATCATTAATCCAACCATTAACAGTATCGTTAACTTCGAATTGATGAAAAAATGGGCGATTTTACCTGATATACCTTCTTGCATTTTTAGATTTTTAGATTGTTGGATTGTTAGATTTTCAGAATCTATTGGATAGAAACTTTTGCGCCATTATACAACTTACCTTCTGCCGAAACGATGTATTGTTCTTCAGCCGATAAGCCTGATAAAACTTCGACTTGGTTGCCAAAAGTTTTCCCGATGCGCAACCATCTTAAAATGGCTTTGTTACCGTTGCCGATAGTGTAAATTCCGGTGAGTTGGCCTTGTTTTACTAAAGCGCTTTCGGGAACCAACACTTTATCGGTTGTGTTAGTCGTTTGAGTTTTATTGGCTACCGGAAATTGAACATTGACAAACATGCCTGATAAAATGGCTTTGTCGATTTGGTTCAAACTGACTTTTACCAAATACTGTCCGCCGGTATTTTTAGCCGAACTGCTGACTTCAATAACTTTCCCGGTTACTTCTTTATTGATGGATTTTACCAAAACTTTTACGGCCATTCCGTTTTGAATGTTGGCTATATCACTTTCCGAAACCATGGCAGTAACTTGCAAACGCGAAACGCCTTCTATGCTTACTAGCGGCATTCCGGGATTCGCCATATCGCCTTCTTTGACAAAAGTATTGGTTACTTCGCCCGAAAACGGCGCGGTGATATTACTATAATTGAATTGGGCTAAAACTTCATTACGCATTTGCTTAGCGGCATCCAATCCGGCTTTCGCCATTTCGTAGCGCGAAGTCATGTCGTCTAACTCTTTTTGAGAAGCACTTTGTTGGTTGAATAATACCGTGAATCTTTCGTAGTCTTTTTTGGCATTATTAAACGCCGCCGTAGCTTGCAAAATAGACGCATCTACTTGGGCTTTTTTGGCTTGTAAATCGGTAGCGTTGATGCTTACCATCAATTGTCCGGCGCTAACTTTTTGCCCGACTTTCACATGTACTTTGGTTACGTAACCCATCATTCGGGTACTGACATTGGCACTGTTTTCGGCTTCGATTTTGCCGCTGGCGGTTACAAAAGAACCATTGTTTTGCGCAGTCATTCCACTAACTTTTACCGGGATAGCCGCGGCATTATCTGTAATTTCTTTTCGGTCTTTTCCACAAGAAAGGAATAAGAAAGGCGATAGCAATAGCGTGGTTATTATTTTATTGTTCATGTTGTTCTGTTTTATAATTGTCTTAATACTATTGGGTCAAAAATTGTAAATACTGTTGGGTGAAATTGTACTCGAAAACGGCTTGCAAATGCTCTAATTCCTTTTGAATCATTTGGGTTTCGGCAGTCAATAAATCGGTGGTTTTTTCTAATCCTTGGGTGAAACGATTTTGGCGAATGCGATACGCTTCTAGCGATTGTTCGAAGGCCATTTGCGACAAACCGACTTTGTTTTCAGCATCTTTTAGTTGTCGATTGGTTTTGCTTAATTCGAGTTGGCTTTGCTTTTTGTATTGCTCGGTTTCGATGGCAGCTTTTTGGAAATCAGCTTTGGCTTTGTCGTATTTTCCGATGGATTTATAACCGTCGAAAACGTTCCAAGACAATTGTGCTCCAACCAAATATCCTTTGGCAGCAGTGCCTAAAAACTGACTGTCGTACAACTCATAACTTCCGAAAGCGTTTAATCTTGGCAAAAAATTCATTTTGCTCATGACCATCATTTTTTGATACGCTTCGGATGATTTATCCATCGCTTGAATGTCTTTTCTATTCTCGGATAATTGGGTATTTATAGCTTCAACCTTAATGGAGTTCTCTAATTCTTCTGAAGGTTTAAAGGTTTTGCCTTGCGTGTCTTCGTTTAATAGAAAAGCCAAATAATCGGAGGCATTTTGCACATTGCTTTTGGCGTATTGCAATTGATTTGAAATGTCATTAACGCGTACTTGAACATTCAACACATCGGTCTTTTGCAACAAACCTTGTTTGAAATAATTGTCGACCAATTTCAAATTGGCTTTAGCCGTTGACTCTGCTTTTTCCAAAACACGAACGGCTTTATAAGCCAATTGTAATTGCATATAAGCTTTGGATACTTCCAATTCTAAATACTCTTGTGTTCGTTGCGTTTGCAGTTGGAAAGCTTCCATTTTGGCCTTAGCCGCTTGTCTTCCGAAAATGCCGTCAACGTTGAGTAACGGTTGTTGGATTTCGATTTTAGTGGCAAAGTTTTGCGTGGTTTTCGGGTCATTCAACAAAGCCGGATTGAAATCGGATTGGGTTAGAATTTCCTGATTTAATTTGGAACCAAAAGCCATTAGCGGATTGGTAGTAGCCATTCCGGTATAGGAAACAGTAATGTTGGGCAAAAAGAGTGCATTTGATTGGCGGAAATCTGCTTTAGCCAATTGGTAGTTTTGATCAGCGATTTTGATTTGCAGGTTTTTCTCGGTTATTTTTTGTTTCAAATCGCTTTTGGAAATAGACAAAGTATCTTGGCTAAATCCGAAAATTGATAAGAATAAAAATCCTGTGGTTACTACTATTTTGTTCATATTCATCTTAGTTTATCTGAATTATGAAGCAAAAATACTGCTGTAGAAAAGCGTGTACAGTTACAATTGTTACAGAGGCATTTGGGCATAAAAAAATGCCTGATTTCTCAGGCACTCAAAAATATAGTGGTATTGAATTGATTTATTTTACAATCACTTTTTGGGAAACATAAAACTTATTATCGAATATAAAAGTGATGATTACTGTTTGATTGGAGATTCCATCCAGTTCAAAATTCATACTATTATCGCCTCGTGTAGTATCTTCAATTTCACCGTCTAAAACAATTTTACCGTCCATGGTAGAAACAAAGTAATCAATGTTAGTGGCATAAGCCATTTTAAAATTGATTCTCACAGTACTGCTGTCGGTCGGATTTGGTGAAACAGACATTGAAAACGGATTCTTCCCTTCAATGGGTTGGACACCCAAAGGAGCATTTCTAATCAGCTTCACTTCATAAATAGTAGCATTGGCTGAAGTAGTTGAAGTATTATTGACCGAAAACGGATTCGCACTTGGACTGGTCAATCCGCCGACTATATGACCGATTACAAATTCATCCGTAGTAATCTCGCTTAGTTTTATGACTTCGTTACTGTAATGTGGTAATGATTTATTCGGGATAAATTCGGCACTTGCGCCTTTTAAAGCCGGCATGGTTTCGGGCAGTTGGTATTCTTGTAAAGCACCATTGGCGAATCTTGTAGTTCGGCTGATGGTATTGACAAAAGGCACATTATTGTCTTGTACCAAAGTAGTTCCGTTATAATAGTACTGACTGATTCCGCCAAAAAAGAGATTGTGCATACGATTTTCGGTAGCATCATACAAACAAGATTTGGCACTGTGGTAATTACTCAAATATTGGTTGAAAGACGTTTGCGGAAAATAACCTTCGGGTTTGATGTCAACGGGATATAAAAACGGTAAGTCGACATTGATTTGAAAAACGCCGGATGAAATCGTGTATCCTTGAGAACCATCGGGGAAGATTTGCGGTAATAAATTGTAATCTCTACGGTGTAAATGAACCGCATCAGTTATGGCTTCATAATTATAAATACTCAATTGCGTTCCGGAATTATCGATGGAAAACTTTCGGATTTGGTTGGAATAGGTTTGGGTAAAAGTTGGATTGTTCATCGGATTGTATCTTCCGTCGAAACGGTGGCCACCAATTAAATAAAACGTATTATTTATTTTGCCTAATTGTCCACCGGTGATGGCAAAATTGGCATCGGTCATTTGTTTGAAATGAGGCAAAATGGAAGTACCATTAACTACTGAATTAATCAAACCCGAAACATTAATCGATGTCATTTTATTAAATGTGATATGATCATTGGCTGTAGCCGAAAAAGCATAACCTCCGATAATATAAAGTGCATTTTCATCTTGGTAAAAATTGAAATTACTAGCTTGGAGTTGCTCTTTTAAAGCGGTAGGCAAAACATTTATTGAAGTTGACCAAAATTGATTTGTAACCACATCGACAACATAAATAGTCGTATTGTTATTTGAGGACGGAAAAGCATTAAACGGTTGTCTTGCGTGAATTCCATCGACTCTTCCGCCTATTATTAACCATTTACCATTGGATTGACCAAAAGCATACGAATGGATTCCGGGAAAATTGGCAATGCTAATCGGATTGAGTTGTACTTGGTAATCAAATGTAGATTGTGAAAAAATCACATTGGTCAATCCTAAAAACAACAAAGTATAAAGAAGTTTCATATTAAGAATATTTCACCAAAGCTATCTATTCTCAACAGACTGTTTTGCAACATTTGTTACATAAAAAACGCCTCAAAATTGAGGCGTTTAAATCATATAAAAAAGTACAACTATGCTTTTTTATCTTCTGCTTTTTTAGAAGCGCAACATCCGGCTTTTTTCTCAGTGCTGCATTCTTTTTTCTCTTCAGTTGAGCAAGACTTTTCAGTTTTTGCTTTTTTCTTTTTTTGTTTTGGATCACCATTGTTGGCGTTAACATTCATAGCAAACAAAAGTGCTACTGCGGCAAATGCGGAAACTAATTTTTTCATCTTTTATAATTTATTTAAGGGATTAATCTATTTAACTGTTATCAAATGTAATCTTTAAAAACATTGACAAACAAAATTTTAGCTTAAAACTAACTTAAGAATCAAGCTTCGAAACAACAACTATTTTTCTTGCTTTGGTTTTGGCACAAAAATATTAAACAACAATCCGCCCATTAAACTTCCGTATAAAGTAGAGTTCAACGGTTTGGATGTAATGGCACAACTCCCGCTGGCACAACCTATAAAATGATAATAGGCATAACCGCCAATGGCTCCGACCAATACTCCGATTACAGTGACAATTACTACTTTTCTAGTCATTAGTGTTGTCTGTCATTCGGCCGATGGCGCAGTTCACATACGATTTTGCTTTTCTTATCAAGGTATTGTTGCCTTTTTCGGGATAGCCTAAATCGTTTAGTTTTTCAACTATTGCCTCTCGGTTAAAGTCACCATTCACCAAAACCGTATCAATTTCTTTATCTATTTCGACTCCGGTTACACCTTCCAGTTTGAGCAAAGCGGTTTTAATACTATTCATACAGCCACCGCATTTTATATTTTCCACTTCAAATTGCTGTTCCATGATGTTAAGTTATATTGATTTTTCGAGTATATTTTTAATAATTTCTTCTTTGGATAACACACCGGATTGTCGCCATAGTTGTTGTCCATTTTGAAACAATATCATCGTTGGCACACCACGAACTTGTTGCATAGCGGCCAATTCCTGATTTTTATCTACATCGACTTTAATAATGGACACTCTTTCTCCAAGACTGTCTTTAACTTCCTTTAAAATCGGACCAAGCACTTGACACGGTCCGCACCAAGTGGCAAAAAAATCTATCAATACCGGTTTTTCCGAATTTATTATTTGGTCAAAACTATTATTCATCCTTTTGAGTTTTATAATTTACATTGCAACCATTGGAACCACAACCCAAATTAAATAGAGCTTGAAACAAAAAGAAAACACCAAAAGCTACAAAAAACCAATGATGGGTTTCATAAGCCTGGTAAAAAAGAAATAAAGCAAACGCTAGTCTGAAATAGCGCATAAGATGCCAATTAGAAAATAGTATTTTTTTCATTACAAAAAATTATAATAAAGTCGTTGGACAAACATAATTGGTAATAGGCAATTTCGTCAACTTGATTTCATTGAAACCGCCAATCACATCCACAAAATTCTCAAAACCTCTTTGCTTTAAAATCGAAGCGGCAATCATACTGCGATAACCGCCTAAACAATGTAATACAAAGTGTTTGTCTTTGGGAAAGTCTGACAAATGCTGATTAATCTCATTTAATGGAACATTAATAGCGCCTACTAAGTGCTCAGAATCGTATTCGCTTTTCTTTCTGACATCAATGATTGGTGTGGCGTGAATTTCTACTAAAGTTTCTAATTCTTCGGCCGAGATTCTGTTTACGGAATCAATTTCTTTTCCAGCTTTTATCCAAGCTTCAAAACCGCCTTCCAAATAACCGATGGTATGGTCATAACCTACTCTCGATAATCGGATGATGGCTTCTTCTACTTTTTCGTGATTTTCGGCTACCAATAAAATTTCTTGCTGCAAATCGGGGATTAATTCGCCAACCCACATCGCAAAATTACTTTCTAATCCGATGTTGATACTATTGGGAATAAAACCTTTCGCAAATTCAGCCGCTTTTCTGGTATCCAAAATCAAGGCCTGCGTTTCATTGGCTACGATTTCAAATGTTTTGGCATCATAAGGCTTTTGACCGCGATGCATAACTTTATCCAAACTTTCATAACCTTGAATATTCATCAATACATTTTTGGGAAAATAAGCCGGTGGCGTTGTTAATCCGGTTAGTAATGAGAGAACAAATTCGTCTTCGGTTAATTTTGGATTCAAAGCGTAATTGCTCTTTTTTTGGTTGCCCAAAGTATCGGTGGTTTCTTTACTCATCATTTTCCCACAAGCACTTCCGGCACCGTGATTCGGGTAAACGATTAAGTCATCTGACAACGGCATGATTTTTTCTCGAAGCGAATGATAAAGCAGTCTGGCTAATTTGTCTTGCGTTAAATCGGCTATTACATGTTGGGCCAAATCCGGTCGGCCAACATCACCAATAAATAATGTGTCTCCGGTAATAATGCCGTGTTCTTTTCCGTTCTCATCAATAATCAAATAAGTCGTGCTTTCCATGGTATGTCCGGGTGTATGAATGGCTTTGACCTTGCAATTGCCAACCTCAAAAACCTGATTATCATGAGCTACCAAAGCTTCAAAACCCGGTTTGGCTGTTGGTCCGTAAACAATGACGGCTTTTTCTTTTTGGGCTAAATCCAAATGTCCCGATACAAAATCGGCGTGGAAATGCGTTTCGAAAACATATTTGATTTTGGCATTGTCTTTAGTCGCGCGTTCAATATAAGGTTGTACTTCACGCAAAGGATCAAAAATGGCCGCTTCACCGTTGGATTCCAAATAATAAGCAGCATGTGCTAAACATCCGGTATAAATTTGTTCTAATTTCATGTTCTTAGTTTTTCTCAAAAGTATCGCTTCAAGGTTTATTTTGAAATGATAATTATCAGTTAGACAGAACAAAATTAGATTTTAGAAAACCGAGATTCAGTATCAAAAGTTACACAAGCTTACGATCGAACCAACTCAATGGAAGCCCGATGCAGTTTTATTTTTCCTTCGTTTTCTAAAGCCTTCAACAAACGAGAAATCACCACACGCGAAGTATGCAAGTCGTAGGCAATTTCCTGATGGGTATTTTGAATAAAATCGGTTTTATTGATTTGGGCTTTGTCTAAAAGATAATTGTACAATCGCTCGTCCATATTCATGAAAGCCAGATTATCAATGGCCATCAACATTTCTTTTAAGCGGCTGTTGTAGCTGTTGAAAACGTAATTTCGCCAACTCTTATATTTGCCGAGCCATTCTTCCATTTTGCCTACCGGTATCATAACTACTTCACCTTTGGTTTCGGCTACTGCGCGAATTTCACTTTTGGTTTCACCCAAACAACAAGCCATCGTCATCGCACAAGTATCGCCTTTTTCTAAAAAATAAAGTAACAATTCGCCTTCGTCAAAATCTTCACGCAGAATTTTTATCGCACCTGAAATCAGCAAGGGCATGTTTTTGATATAATCGCCAAAATCAATCAAGATTTCGCCTTCTTCAAATGCTTTGAGTTGGGATACTTGGGCAATTTCTTCGAGAAGTTTTTCTTCAAAAATAAAACCGTAACTTTCTTTGAGTAATGCTAACATGATGATTTGTTTAGGTCTTGTAAATTTCGACTAAAAAAAGACATGATAAAAATCATTTCGATAAAAAATGAAATGAGTAACTTTACTTACTATAAACCAATAAATTACAATTTATCATGAAAAAAAATATGGGAACTTTAGACAAAAGCATTAGGGTAATTTTGGCCGCTGTATTCGCTTATTTATATTTTAGCGGAACGGTTGCCGGAACTTTAGGCTATGTACTATTGGCCTTTGGCGTCATCTTTTTGCTGACCAGTTTGGTAAGTTTTTGCCCGCTTTATCCGTTGTTGGGAATCAATACTTGTAAAACAAAGTAACTTGTTTTTAAAAATGATTTTAAAAGTGACGCTTTTAGTGGCACTTTTTTTTATTGTCCTTATTCCAAAAAAGATTACTGTTTTTTATAATAATTTTAATACTACTGCGTTTTATAAATAGTAATTTGCACCAAATTAAAATGTACTTATGGACAAAATCAAAATACTTTGGGTTGATGATGAGATTGATTTGCTCAAGCCACACATCTTATTTTTAGAAAACAAGAACTACGCGGTAACGACCTACAACAATGGTCGTGATGCTATTGACGCTTATGAAGATGGTAATTTTGACATTGTCTTCTTGGATGAAAATATGCCCGGTATGAGCGGTTTGGAAACCTTATCGGAAATGAAAGAGAAAAAGTCTTCCACGCCGGTGATTATGATTACCAAGAGTGAAGAAGAATACATCATGGAAGAAGCCATCGGGTCTAAAATTGCCGATTACTTGATTAAACCGGTAAATCCAAATCAGATTTTGTTGAGTTTGAAGAAAAACTTAGACCATTCCAGACTGATTTCGGAAAAAACTACTTTGGATTACCAAAAAGAATTCCGCAAAATTGCGATGGAAATGGCTATGGTCAACAGTTATGAAGATTGGGTAGAATTGTATAAAAAGTTACTGTTTTGGGAATTGGAGTTAGAAAACATCAACGACCAAAGCATGTTTGAAATTTTGGAAAGCCAAAAAGTCGAAGCCAACATGCAGTTCGGAAAATTCATCGAACGCAATTATGAAGGTTGGTTTGAACCCAAAGCCGATAAACCGGTACAATCTCATACGCTATTCAGAGAATTAGTCGTACCGGAATTGGTTAAAAAGGACAAACCTGTTTTATTCGTAGTCATTGACAATCTTCGTTATGACCAATGGAAAGCGATGGAAAGTGTGGTCGCCAATCATTACAAATTAGAGAAAGAGATTCCGTACTACGCCAGTTTACCTACGGCTACCCAATATGCCAGAAATTCCATTTTCTCGGGATTGACGCCTTTAGAAATGGAAAAACAGTTCCCGCAATATTGGAAAAATGACGTGGAAGAAGGTGGAAAAAACCTTTATGAAGCCGAATTTTTAACCGCGCATTTGAAACGTTTGGGATTGAATATCAAACAAGATTATTTTAAAATCACCAACTTAACCGGTGGCAGAAAATTGGCTGACAATTTCAAAGCACTTAAGGACAACCAATTGGTTACAGTGGTCTACAACTTTGTCGACATGCTGTCACACGCCAAAACCGAAATGGATGTGGTCAAAGAATTGGCTTCGGATGACAAGGCATATCGCTCATTGACCTTGAGCTGGTTTAAAAATTCCCCTCTTTTGGAAATCATTCAACAAGCCCAAAAATTAGGTTTTAAATTAATTATCACCACGGACCACGGAACCATTAACGTTAAAAATCCTTCGAAAGTGATTGGCGATAAAAACACCAGCTTGAATCTTAGATACAAAACCGGTAGAAGTTTGACCTACGAAGACAAAGACGTATTTGCTGTAAAAGACCCGAAGAAGATTGGATTACCAACAATCAATATGAGCAGTTCCTATATTTTTGCAAAAAATGATTTATTTTTGGCCTACGTAAACAACTACAATCATTATGTGAGTTACTATCGAAATACTTACCAACACGGTGGCATTTCGTTAGAAGAAATGATTGTGCCGTTTTTAGTGTTTAATCCGAAATAAAAAAGTAATTAGTGATTAGTAATTAGTGATTGGCAGTTTTACTAATTACTAACTACTAATCAACAGATACATGGAAATCATATTTTCAATAGACGAAATACAAGAAGTAGCTCAAAAGATTTTAGCCGAAAACCCCAATAAAGTGATTCTTTTTCACGGAAATATGGGCGTTGGAAAAACCACTCTAATCAAAGCGTTAGCCAAACAACTAGGCGTAAAAGATGCTACAAGCAGTCCGACTTTTTCATTGGTTAACGAATACCAAACAGAAGACAACCGATACGTCTATCACTTTGATGTGTACCGTTTAAAATCGGAAACCGAAGCTTTGGATATGGGCATTGATGAGTATTTGTATTCCGGACATTGGTGTTTTATTGAATGGGCGGAAAAGATTCCTAATTTACTTCCCGAGCATTATTCCAAAATAGACATAACGATTGGAGCAGACGCAAAAAGGATACTGAGGTTAAGCTAGAAAAGACAATTTCAATTACAACCGCAAGAGTCAATTTGTTATCCTATTGATTTTAACATTGCTATTGTCATTGAATTTTGAAATTGAAATTGATTTTTTTTTCGTAATTTCGAGCTAAATTCAATCACCGATTATGTCTTTAACCCCATTCACTAAGCAACAACTTTTACCTCAAGAGGAAAAATTAGAAGTCTATCGTCATAAAAGTGAACTTTTTATTGGTATTCCCAAAGAGACTTCTTATCAGGAAAGACGTATTTGCTTAACGCCTGATGCGGTTAATTCTTTGACCTCACACGGTCATAAAGTAATGATTGAATCGGGCGCAGGTTTGAGTTCGAGTTACACGGACAAGGAATTTAGTGATGCAGGTGCCACTATTACCAAAGACACTAAAAAGGTATTAAGTTGCCCAATGATTTTAAAGGTTGAGCCTCTGACCATGGAAGAAATTGCTTTAGTGAATTCCAATACCATAGTCATTTCAGCCATTCAATTGAAAACCCGAAAAAAAGAATATTTTGAAGCCCTGAGCAAGAAAAAAATCACCGCTTTAGCATTCGAATACATCAAAGATGAAGACGGTTCTTATCCGGCGGTGAAATCTTTAAGTGAAATAGCCGGAACGGCTTCGGTATTGATTGCGGCCGAATTAATGATTAACAACCAATTTGGGAAAGGATTGCTTTTAGGCAATATTACCGGAGTGCCACCTACTGATGTGGTGATTCTTGGTGCCGGAACTGTGGGTGAATTTGCCGCTAAAACCGCTTTAGGCTTGGGTGCACACGTTAAAGTTTTTGACAATTCTATTACCAAATTGCGTCGATTACAGAACAATTTAAACCAAAGAATATTTACTTCTACCATACAACCCAAATCTTTATTAAAAGCGCTTAGACGATGCGACGTAGCTATTGGTGCGATGCGCGGTAAAGAACGTTGTCCGGTTGTAGTGACCGAAACTATGGTAGAACATATGAAAAAAGGCGCCGTGATTGTAGATGTGAGTATAGACACCGGTGGTTGCTTTGAAACTTCGGAAGTGACTACACATGAGTCGCCTACTTTTATCAAAAATAATATCATTCATTATTGCGTTCCTAATATTCCTTCGCGTTATTCTAAAACCGCTTCACTTTCTATTAGTAACATCATTACTCCTTATTTACTTCAAATAGCCGAAGATGGTGGTATTGAAAGCGCTATTCGTTGTAACAAAGGATTGAAGAATGGGGTTTACCTTTACCACGGCATTTTGACCAACAAAGCTATTGGTGACTGGTTCAATTTACCCGACAACGATATCAATTTGATTGTATTCTAAAATAAAGCAGCTTTTCATTTATTCGATATCGAACATTGATTACTTTTGCCACTCGAGACCTTTAGGTCGAATTGTATGAAATAAAAAAATAATCAATTATGAAATTTTACCAACGATTGGCCTACTACTTAGTGGGTTTTGTCATCGGGTCGTTTTTTGTGGTTTTAGTACTTAGCGGAAAAGACACCAGATGTAATTACTTCCCTAACGCCAGAGTCTTAAATGATATCAGAAACAAACCATTCCATTATGATTCTGTTGCAACTAAGCAAATGAGTGAAGGTTTAGCCGACAAAACCGACATCAAAAATATATTGACCCACGGTGATGTAGATTTTGACAAAAGTAACATCCCTGCAGAAGGAGGAAAAAAATATGTTATCTATGGTCAGAACAAGAAAGCAAAAGAAATCACCTTAGAAGTTATTAATTATTCGAATAAAGCAGTTTTAAAAAACATTAGTGAAACGAAAGAATAATAAAAAGAGTTTATAAAAAAAGGGTTGTCAAATTGACAACCCTTTTTTTTATCTGTAAAGAAAAGACTAAGCTTCTCCTTTGTGACGACTTTCGATTTCTTCGATGTCTTTTTTCTTAATAGTATCAACCAAAATTGGCGTAGCAATAAACAATGAAGAATAAGTTCCTACAACGATACCTACCAACATAGCAAATATAAATCCTCTGATGGATTCTCCACCAAAGATGAACATGATCAACAATACTAAAATCATGGTCAATGAAGTATTGATGGTTCTTGATAAAGTGGTATTAATTGAAGCATTAACTACATCTTTGAAAGTTCCTTTTACGTTACCCGCTAAGAACTCTCTAACCCTGTCAAATACAATTACGGTATCATTCATAGAGTAACCGATAACGGTTAGGATAGCTGCAATAAAGTGTTGGTCCATTTCCATGTGGAAAGGCATGTATTTGTATAGTAATGAATACAATCCTAATACAAAGATAACATCGTGGAATACAGCTGCAATTGCACCCAATGAATACTGCCATTTGCGGAATGAAATTACTAAGTACAATCCAACCACCAACATCGCTCCGATAACTGCCCAGAATGAATTGGTTTTGATATCGGCTGAAATGGCTGCTCCTACTTTAGACGCTTGTAAAACTCCTGTTTGTTTTCCGTCATAAGTATTGATAAAGTTATCATAGGTTAATCCGTCTTTGAAATACTTTTTCAAAGTATTGTATAGTTTTTCATTAACTTCTTTGTCTACTTCTACTCCATCTTCTTTGATTTTGTATTTGGTAGTCAATTTTAATTGGTCATCATCACCAAAAACTTTGGCTTCTACTGCTACTCCAAATGCTGCTGATAACTCTTCAGAAACTTGCGTTGGTTCTACCGGTTTTTCAAATTTCACTTGGAAAGTTCTTCCTCCTACAAAATCAACACCTTCATCAAGACCGTTAAAGTAAAAAGACACACAACTTACTACTACTACTAAAGAAGAGAAGATGTAAGATATCTTTTTGATCCCGATAAAGTCAAAATGGAATCCTGTAAACCAGTTTTTAGTTAATGGCGTAGTAAATGTTAGACTTCTGTTTTTAGCAATATCTCTGTCGATAAAGATTCTGGCAATAAAAATTGAAGTAAATAATGACGTGAAAATACCGATTAACAAAGTGGTTGCAAAACCTTGAATTGGTCCGGTTCCAAAGATGAACAAAATAGCTCCGGTTAATACGTGAGTTACGTTGGCATCAATTATAGAACGCATCGCACCTTTCCATCCGTAAGAAGCCTTTACCGCATCTCCAAGGGTTTTACCTTCGCGCAATTCTTCTTTGGCTCTTTCATAAATAATAATGTTCGCATCTACTGCAGTTCCCAATGTTAACACGATACCGGCAATACCAGGTAATGTTAATACCGCACCTAAACTAGCTAAGATTCCGAATAAGAATAATAAGTTGACTAACAAAGCTACGTTGGCATACCAACCGGCTCTTCCGTAATAGAATACCATCCATAAACACACCAACAAGAATCCAACAATAGAGGAAGTTGTACCGGCATCAATAGCTTTTTGTCCTAATGATGGTCCTACGATTTCTGATTGGATAATTTCTGCTGTAGCAGGCAATTTACCGGCTCTTAATACATTGGCTAAATCTTTGGTTTCCGCTACGTCAAAACTTCCGGTAATTTCAGATCTTCCACCTGCAATTGGTCCCGAAGTTACCCCCGGCGCTGAATAAACTACATTGTCTAAAGCGATAGCAATAAAGCTTTTTTGTGTATAAGCATTGTTGGTTAATTTTTCCCAAACATTAGCTCCTGCTCCGTTCATTTGCATTGAAACGGCTGGTTTACCCATTTGGTCAAAAGTATCTCTGGCATCTACAATAACTCCGCCGCTCAACGGAGCAACGTTATCTTTATTTCCTTTTAAGGCATACAACTCAACAGTTGTAGTCTCTTTTTTTGTTTTTTCATCAACACTTACCACAGGTTTACCCCAAGCAAATTTGGCAAAACGTTTGTCACCCGGTAATAAATTACGGATTTCTTGTCTTTTTAAATAACCATTGATTGCTGCAGTATCTTTTGTATTTACAATGGCTAAGATTGGTCCGCCACCTAGAGAAACAAATTTGTCTACTAAAGGATTATTTCCTTTTTTAGCTGCAGTAGAATCTTTCTCTTTATCTGTCAATAATTGACTTAATGAATCTATCGGTTTGGCTGCTTCTACTTTTTCTTCAACTTTTACTGTTGCTTTTAAAGCTTCATTGGCTTGTTGTAAAAATCCGCCTAATTCTTCCGCTTTATAAGTTTCCCAGAACTCTAATTCTGCTTTGCTTGATACTAATTTTTTGATACGGTCAACATCCTTAGCACCCGGTAACTCGATTAAGATTCTACCGGTTTGACCTAATTTAGCAATGTTGGGTTGTGTTACCCCAAATTTATCAATACGACTTCTCAATACCCCAAAAGCGGATTCTACTGATTCGTCAACTTTTCTTCTCAATACTTTTTGCACTTCGGCATCAGTAGAATTGAAGTTCAACTCACTGTCGTCAAAATTTCTGTTGGCAAAAATATCCGGAGAAGCTAATTTTGTAGTTCCTTTATTGGCCTCAAATGCTTCAAAGAAAGCATCCAAATAAGATTGATTTCCTCTTTGATTTTTCTTAGCATCCTCTAATGCTTTGTTGAAAACCGGGTTTTTGGAATTGTTTGACAACTGAACCAAAACATCTTTAACCGAAATTTGAAGAATTACGTTAATTCCTCCTTCAAGGTCAAGACCTTTGTTAATCTGTTTGTCTTTCACATCATTGTACGTGAAAAAATCAAGAAAAACTTTTTCTTTTCCTATCGAGTCAAGATATTTGATTTCTTTCTCAGGATTTCCTCCTGCAAAAGTTTTGGCATCGCTTTTTACTTTATTGGCCACAAAAGTGAACGAAAGTTGGTAGATACTTACCAATGCAAATAGAATTGCGAAAAATTTAACTAGTCCTTTATTCTGCATTATTACTAAAAATTAATTAATTCTGTGTTACTTGTTAGTTTAGAAAAAGCAAAAACTATTGAAATTCAAAACATTATACGTTAAAGTATTGAATTTCCAACAATTCCCTTTTTTATGAAACGTGCAAATATATAAT
This sequence comes from Flavobacterium sp. IMCC34852, assembly GCF_030643905.1. Taxonomy (NCBI): domain Bacteria; kingdom Pseudomonadati; phylum Bacteroidota; class Flavobacteriia; order Flavobacteriales; family Flavobacteriaceae; genus Flavobacterium; species Flavobacterium rivulicola. The sequence goes on from NZ_CP121446.1 coordinate 2,808,716, forward strand.
TATCGATAAGATTAACCAATATTTTCACCATTAATATCAAAAAAAAGACTGCAAAGTTTGCAGCCTCTTTTTTATCCTACCTTAATATATTATCCCAAATGAGATTTTAAGTCGTTATTCATATTGCGAACGGCATCAGCACTCTTAGCGAATAATGCCTTTTCAGACTCGTTCAAGTTGATGTCAACGATTTTTTCCACTCCGTTTTTACCAATAATACAAGGCACTCCGATACAAATATCACTTTGCCCATATTCACCTTCTAAAAACACTGAACAAGGAATCATTTTCTTCTGGTCATTCAAAATAGCATCTACCAAATAAGAAACGCTGGCGCCCGGTGCATACCAAGCCGAAGTCCCCAATAATCCTGTTAAAGTAGCGCCTCCAACCATAGTATCTGCAGCCACTTTAGCCAATTCTTCTTCCGATAAAAACTGAGAAACCGGCACTCCATTGTATGAAGCCAATCTTGTTAACGGAATCATAGTCGTATCACCGTGACCACCAATTACCATTCCCTGAATATCATTAGCCGGCTTGTCTAAAGCTAGAGACAAATAGGTTTTGAAACGAGAACTGTCAAGTGTTCCGCCCATTCCAATGATTCTGTTTTTAGGTAATCCTAAAGATTTGTAAGCCAAATAAGTCATCGTATCCATTGGATTAGACACAATCACAAAAATAGCATTTGGGGAATGTTTCAATAAATTTTCCGCCACACCTTTTACAATTCCGGCATTAATCCCAATCAATTCTTCACGAGTCATTCCGGGTTTTCTCGGTACGCCCGAAGTAATCACCACTACGTCACTTCCCGCAGTTTTGGCATAATCATTTGTACTTCCGATTACTTTGGTATTGAACCCTAAAGTGGTTTGAGTTTGCGTAATGTCTAACGCTTTTCCTTCCGCAAAACCTTCTCTGATATCTACCAACACAATTTCGCTGGCAATTCTTCTGTAAGCAATTGCATCGGCACATGTTGCGCCCACGTTTCCTGCTCCTACAATAGTAACTTTCATTTTGTATATAATTTGTTGTTTCTTTTTATCTTTTTGAAGCTATTCCCGCTTTACGCTGCAATCTTTTTTGGTTTGTGAACAAACCAAAAAAGGATTTCCACTTCAATCGGGGCTAGTTACGCATCGATTTTAGCATAAACCGCATTTTTCTCGATAAACTCTCTGCGTGGCGGTACCTCATCGCCCATTAACATCGAGAAGATTCTATCGGCTTCAGCCAAACTGTCAATCGTAACCTGACGCAAAGTTCTGAACTCAGGATTCATCGTAGTTTCCCATAACTGCTCGGCGTTCATTTCACCCAAACCTTTATAACGCTGAATGGTTGCGCTTCCACCCATTTTTTCGTTGGCCAAGTCGCGTTGGTCATCATTCCAAGCATATTCTTTTTTGTTTCCTTTTTTCACCAAATACAAAGGCGGAGTCGCAATATAAACATGTCCGTTTTCTATCAACTCTTTCATGAAACGGAAGAAGAAAGTCAAAATTAATGTCGCAATGTGACTACCGTCAACGTCGGCATCACACATGATGACTACTTTGTGGTATCTTAACTTTTCAATATTCAAGGCTTTGCTGTCTTCTTCAGTTCCTATGGTAACACCTAAAGCTGTGAAAATATTACGAATCTCTTCGTTTTCAAACACTTTGTGGTGCATGGCTTTTTCTACGTTCAGAATCTTACCACGCAACGGCATAATCGCTTGGAAATTACGATCACGACCTTGCTTAGCCGTTCCACCTGCGGAATCTCCCTCAACGAAGAAGATTTCACATCTGGCCGGGTCTTGCTCAGAACAATCAGATAATTTACCCGGTAAACCGCCACCACCTAAAACGGTTTTGCGTTGGACCATTTCACGGGCTTTCTTAGCAGCATGTCGCGCTTGTGCGGCCAAAATTACTTTTTGTACGATGATCTTAGCATCACTCGGATTTTCCTCCAAATAATTCTCCAACATTTCCGCCACCGCTTGTGATACCGGAGAAACTACTTCACGATTACCTAATTTAGTTTTAGTTTGTCCTTCAAACTGAGGTTCTGCTACTTTTACCGAAATAATCGCCGTCAATCCTTCGCGAAAATCGTCACCCGAAATTTCGAATTTTAATTTTTCCAATAATCCGGAAGCATCCGCATATTTTTTCAACGTACGAGTCAATCCCATACGGAAACCTTGCAGGTGTGTTCCTCCCTCATGTGTATTGATATTGTTTACATAAGAGAAGATATTTTCAGAATAACTTTCGTTATAAATCAAAGCCACTTCCACAGGAATTTCTCCTTTTTCATTCTCCATTGAAATCACATGACCAATGATTGGCACACGGTTACCGTCCAAGAATTTAACGAACTCTTTTAATCCTTCTTTCGAATGGAAAACTTCGCCTTCAAACTCACCGTTGTCTTTGGTGTGTCTTTTATCGGTTAGCGTGATGGTGATACCTTTATTCAAGAATGATAACTCACGCATACGCGCCGCCAAAGTATCATAAGAATACTCTAAAGTTTGGGTAAAAATGGTAGCATCAGGTTTGAACGTAACGGTTGTTCCTCTTTTTCCGGTTTCGCCAATTTGTTTTACCGGATATAAAGATTTCCCTCTTTCATACTCTTGTTCATATATTTTCCCATCGCGAAAAACGGTAGCACGCAAATGATCGGAAAGCGCATTCACACACGACACACCAACCCCGTGCAATCCTCCGGACACTTTATACGAATCTTTATCAAACTTACCACCGGCACCGATTTTGGTCATAACAACCTCTAAAGCGGAAACACCTTCCTTTTTGTGCAGGTCAACCGGAATACCACGACCATTATCTTCAACAGTAATCGAATTATCCTCATTAATTATTACACTGATCGTATCACAATGTCCAGCCAAAGCCTCATCGATAGAGTTGTCTACCACTTCATAAACCAAGTGATGCAAACCTCTAACTCCGGTATCTCCAATGTACATGGAAGGACGCATTCTTACGTGCTCCATTCCTTCTAACGCCTGAATACTATCGGCTGAATAATTGTTCTTTTTAATCTCGTCGCTCATATAAATTTATCGTAAAAAATGTGATTTTTGTCTAACACGCAAATATATAAAAACGCATAGGATTTCCTATTGAAAAAAGGGTTTAAAACCTTTAAGTTATTAACATTTTTGGCAGGATTTCAACAAAAAAACGCCCGTCAAAAATGACGGACGTTCTTTAACAAACAAACTAAACTTCAATCTAAACTCAAACGTTAACGCTTGGTTTTGCTATTTCAACATCTGCTTGGACGTGAGCCGAGTTGGCTCGTCCGCTTGGATCTTGATTTTCTTGCCATTTTGGTATCCATTTGCGCACGGTTTGTGCGGCACTGACTTGTGGATAATATTTATGGAAAATAGTTCTGTAGTAATAAGCTTCTTTCGTTGCCGGAGTATTGTACGGGAATAATGCTGCAGCTTGTTCCATCTGCTCATCGGTAACTTGGGCTGCACAATATTCGATTAAAGTGTCAATCCAGTTATAACCTACTCCATCGGAGAATTGCTCTTTCTGACGCCACAAGACCTCATCAGGAAGGTATGGCTGTTCCGGTGTATCGAATGCTTTTCTTAAAATATATTTTTCCTTTCCATCGTAAGTCTTAGGCTGCTTTTCTTCGCCTTTAATTTTCATGGCAACATCTAAGAACGCTTTGTCTAAAAACGGCACTCGTGCTTCTAATCCGTGTGCCATGGTTGATTTATCGGCACGTAGTAAATCGGCTGTAAATAATTTTTGCACTCTTTCGATGGTTTCTTTGGTAAAATCTTCGGTACTTGGCGCATTTCTGAAGTACAAATACCCACCAAAAACTTCATCAGCACCTTCGCCCGAAAGTACCACTTTAATCCCCATATCCGTAATCGCCTTAGACAAAAAATACATTGGCGTACTGGCTCTTACAGAGGTTACGTCATAGGTTTCCAGATGCCAAATCAATTTATCCAAAATCTCAATTCCTTGCTCAATCGTAAAGTGGATTTCATGGTGTGTAGTCCCTAAAAAATCCGCTACTTTTCTAGCAGCTTTGGCATCCGGCGCATCTGCATCTAAACCTATAGAAAATGAGTGTAACTCTTTTCCTTTTTCTTTTAACAACCGTGCCGCAATAGCTGATGTTAATGACGAGTCTAATCCGCCCGAAAGTAAAACGCCAATTGGCACATCACTCATTAATCTTTTGCGTGTGGCTTCGGTTAAAGCTTCTCTTAAAGCAGTATAATCAACCTCAGTATCACAAGCTGTATAATCTTCGTATTCTGGAGTATAGTATTTCACAAAACCGGTTTCTGCGGTATAATAATGCCCCGGAGGAAAGGTGGAAAACGTTTTACACTGATCGGCAATCGGTTTCATTTCAGAAGCAAAATACATTCTTCCTCTTTCATCTACTCCATAATATAAAGGTTTTACACCCAGCGGATCACGTCCGGCAATATAATCATCGCCATCAATCACCACAAAAGCAAAATCACCATCTAATAAATGAACAAAATCATAACCAAACTTCTCATACAAATGCACTATGACTTCTGAATCCGATTTAGAACGGAAGACATGATCTTTCAAAATTGTATCTCTCAACTCTTGGTGATTGTATATTTCGCCATTATGAACCATCCAAGCCGTGCTACAACCTTGAATAGGCTGTCTTCCGGAATGCAGGTCAATAATCGACAAACGCTCGTGGCTTAATATATGCCCGTTCTCCGTAACATGGATATCACTTTCATCAGGTCCGCGATGCGACATTCTTTTCGAAAGTTGCTTCACCAATTGCTCGTCTTTTCCTTTTCCTATAATGGCTAATATTCCGCACATAATCGTATTCTTTAATTCTTTATTGTTTATTTGATAAAGCAAAAGTGCTATATTTGTTTCAATACTAAAATTAAAAAGTGATAATTAGTTTTAATTTTAAACTAAATGAAGAGATAAAAGATATTTATGAAAGTAACAACATTAAAAAATGAGAAGTCTGATTAAAGAATGTAAAAAAAGCTGTCAATTGACAGCTTTTAAATATTAGTTCAAGTCGATTTTATTGACGACGTAATCAGGCAATTTTGATATGGAGACTTTAAGTTTTTCCATATTTGTCTTTTGATGGTTCTCATCTTCTAGATTATGATTGTAATTGCGAAAAAGGTAGTAAACCAACAACCTATTGTAGGTATCCAATTCATTGTCTTCAATCATAGCCAAAGCCCTATTTTCAAATTCGGTTTTATTTTTACTTTCAGACAAAGCCCTTCCTAATCGGTTTATACTCCCAAAATAATGATTCTCTGCCGGATTCTCCAATCTTAGGGAAATTCCAAACAACAAGTCGAGTACATTAATCTCTAAATCTTCTATTTCTCTGATGTAAGTACTTCTGCCTTGTTGCGCCCAACTACCATCACTCACTCTGTCGAAGCGATCATTCATAATATTGAGGTGTGATTGTAAAAAGATTTCCCATTTGGTCGTTTCAGCAGAAAGAATGGCAATACTTAACGCATGCCTTCTCGGACTGTCATCCATGCTACAACCACCAACTACTCTTCGGTTTCGTTTCAGTTCCAGTTCGGCTTCTTTTGAAATATACAATCCGACATATTCTTCAAATTGGTCTTCGGAAGCGCTGTTGATTTTAGCTTCAGCATAAGCCTCTAATAATTTGGGCATGAAATTAGGATCATTGTTTTTTAAAGAATCTATTCTTGTCAATCTTGAAGATTCCCATATATCCATTTTTTCTCCGAACTTTTCAAACTCTTTTTCGATTACAACCGCTCTTTTTTCTCTTTCTAACCGTTCCTTCTTGCTGAGTTTTTTGTTAGGCCTTTCAAAATCGATAGTATCCATACCCATAATAACATCAAATTTCTCGTTATCAAATTCGGGCCTTTTCAAAACCTTTTCGACATAATCATTAAACGCTCTGGGCTTATTGGGAACAGACTCATCATAATAACGATAAGTCTTTTTGGCATTTTCATTGAATATGGTGGCTGTGGTATCAATCAAACAATCTGAATATTGAATAAGCTTTGAATATTTTTGAGGTAAAAGCAAGGATTCGAATGGCTTTACTAGATAATAAGCGTTGATTCCTTCACCTGAGTATTTACCTTTTTCATTATAATCATAAATCCAATTGCCATGGATTACTTCGGATTCGTTTTGGTCTCTAAAATAGAAGTTGAAATTGTCTCTTTCAGAAAGCTCCAAATTGAAAAACTCAAGCACACTCTTATTGTCATAATCTTTGTACTGATTGGCAATTACTACCAATTTTTCTACCACTTTGGTCTTTGGATACTTTTTGATAAAATCATCAAAAGATATATTCTTTTCAATATCAGCTTTGGCTTCTTTGGCTTTATTTCCATCCAAAGAAAGGTGATGTGCAATGGCTTGACGGTTTGAATAATACTTCTTACTCAAATCACAAACTTTAAACTTAAGATTAAGGGAATCAACAATACGCTTTAATTTGCTCATTGAGGTTTCGGAGTAAATTAATCCGTTGTCATGCAATTTAAACTCTGAGTACTGGGCTTTTATTTGGCTAATAACAAATAAAAAAACAATGATTAGTTTGACTTTCATAATACACTATTTTAGGGTTAGACTTACTCAACAAAATCAATCGTATAGTTTTTCCCTTGGAGTTCAAATGCATACCCAACTTTATTTCCCATCAATTGGCTTCCCAAAGGTGATTGTGGAGAAACCGCAAAAATGGTTTTGTCATTGAGGCTGATTTTCGGCAAAGCTGTCGAAATGAAAAGTGTCATTCCGTTCACTGTGACCAAACTTCCTAAGGCAATAACTTTGTGGGTAATAGTGTCATCAATAGCGTTTAGTATTTTTTTTTGTTCTAGTATTTCTTTGAGTTTGTAATTGAGTTTCTCTTGTTCCAAATGCATCATCGACAATGCCGTTTCGTGCTTATCTCCGGCCGATCCTTTGGCATCATTTTGCGCATCAATGGTCAAACCGGAAATCATATCTTGAAACACATCAATTCGGTCTTGTACTAACTGTTTGTAATAATGAAGAACTTGTTGTTTCATTGCAGATTTTTGGATTACTAGACTTCTTAGATGGTTAGATTTTATCTAAGTCAGTCTAAGAAGTCTAACTGTCTAATTATCTAAAAATCAAATTTATAACTCGCGCCACCAAGTACTTGCAATCCTTGCACCGGAAAGTTTAACCAGCGTTGGTAATCTTGGTTGGCCAAATTGTTTCCTTTTAAGAAAAACGTCAAGCGTTCTGAATGTTTGTAACCCACATGGGCATTCAAATCAAAATAACTGTCTAAGGTTACTATTTTGTCCTCAACCGGAGGCAAAGACAAGAAGGCAAAATGAGCAAAATCTTTTCTTTCACCTACAAAAAATAAACTCGTTCCGGCGAACCATTTTGGGGTTATATTTACCTCTAAACTAGTGCTCACTTTCAAACTCGGCAAATTCCAAGCTTCACTTTCAACATCGGTTGAATAACTGCTGAAAGTTCCGTTAATCCCGAAAGTCATGTTTTTAGTGAAATCAGCTTTTAATTCCCCAAAGAAACTTACTGTTTTTAATTGGTCATAAACCACCTTAAAGGAATTACCGTATTGATAGCCTTCGGTGCCAATAAGTTCTTCATATCCATTGCTTTTGAAAAGAGCTCTGTTGTCTTCGTTCGTGTAAGAGCCGCGAATGTTATAACTTACACTGTTGGCTAGTTTGCCTTTCAAACCGGCATAAACATCATATTTCTGATCGGTTGGTGCTACGATTAACGTTGGTGACACAAAGAAATTCTCCTGTACAAAATCGTGATAAGAATTTTGCTTTAATCCGCCTTCAACACCGGCATAAAAAATCATTAAATCGCCTACAACTTTATAGGAACCTGTAATTTGCGGATAGATAAAGAACTTGCTCTCACCTTGCTCTTGTGCCGCACTGTAAAAGAAACCTACTCCCGCATTCACGGTCAAATCGTCTTTTTGGATTCTGATACTGGGTTGGAAACCAACATTTGCAAAACCATATTTATAACCTGCATTTCCAACCATATTTTTGTCGAAAGACCCGCTGATATAATCCAAGATAAAATTGGCTTTTATTTTTTGCTCTACGATATCAAATTCTAAGGATGGTTTGGCTACAAAACGATTTTCTGCCGAACCGAAAGCATCCCAAAAACGACTGAATTTCACCGAGCTTTCTTTTAAAACACTATTCAATCCCAATCTTCCGCCTACATATAAAGTGTGATACGTTTGTTGCTCATCAATAGTTTCAATAGTGGCATCGGTTAATGTTCCCGGATAGAAGCCATACCAATTGTAGATTTGATTCTTATAGCCTAAATCGGCATTCCAATTCATGGCTTTGGTTCTGCTACCATAAGTTAAATCTAAGGCCGTATTCATGAACTTATCATCTAAGACTACGTCTTTAATACCGCCTTGAGACGAACTGTGGCGCAACATTCCACCGAAATAATCGGTATTGCTGACATTTTCGGTAACGAATAATTCAACGTTGGCTGTTCCGTAATTTCCGGCAGCAAGAGTCAAATAATTACTGAATATTTTCTCTTCGGGTGATTTGTCTACATTGGCGGCTTTTCCTTTAGAAGGCGCAAAAGTAGATGCAACGGGGAAAGAAAAAATATTGTATTTAATATTTTCTTTTTTCTGTGTTTCTTCGTCGTCCAACGTTGGTGTTTCTTTTACTTTAAAAGCATCGGAAATGGTTGGCGTATAAGGTTTCACGACGTTTACGACTTCGGTTCCAATATTGTCGTCTTTTTTTTGTCCAAAAGAAATTTGGGTCAAAAAAAGAATAGCTGCTATATATTTTACTTGTTTCATATCTATTTATGATTCAGGGAGATTTATTCGGTTATTGAAGAATTCGTTTTGGCGGCTTCGCCTTTGATAAAATCTAATTCTGTTTGTGCTTCTGCTACTACATCTTCGAAAGAAGCAAAGTTTTTAATCACGCTGTCTAAGATAGAAGTCGCGCTGAAATTATCCTTCATTTGGTAATAGTTTTTGGCCATTACAATCAAACCTTTGGCACCAAAATATTTATAACCCGAATAGTCTTTGGCCAATTTCTGAACTGTTTTATTCGACTCTTCATATTTGCCGTCTTTGTTTTTAAAGTAGGCATCGTAATACAAAGCTTCAGCGGCTAATTCTCCTTTGGCTATTGTTAACAATTTGGCATAAGCCGAACGCGCTTTCACTTCATCATTCACTTGAATCGCAGCACGCGCGACGATAATCTGTGCATCGCTTTTTACCTTGTTATCGGTTTTTGGATTGGCCAATACTTTATCGGCGTAAACCACGGCATTGGCGTAATCCTTTTGGTCGTAATACACACGCATTAAATTGGCTTGCGCAAAAGTCACGTTTTGCGGAAAATCGGCTTCGGTTTCTAAACGTTTTAAGATTGGAGCGGCTTTTGTATAATCGCTTTTCTTTAAATGAATTTCGGCCAAACGCGCTAATGATTGTTCGGTGAACTCATTTCTCGATTTACTAATTACATATTCATAACCCGCAACCGAATTGCTTTCCAAACCGTCAGCATAATAAGATTGTGCCAAATAGAAATTGGCTTTCAAAGCGTGAATCCCATTAGGGAATTTGGAAACATAACCGCTCAAACTTGAAATCGCTTGTTTGGTATTGTTTTGTAAATATTGCTTTTCTGCGGCTTCGTAAGTATCGTTGTCCAATTCGGCATCCGAAACTTCTACGAAATCTAACGTTCTCACCCAAGAGGCATATTCATCTACTTTTCCATTGTCCATATAAATCAAGCGTGCGGTTGAAACAGCCTCTAAAGCTTCCGGAGTTCTGGGATAATCGGCGGCTACTTTTTTGAATTTGGCAATGGCTTGTTCGTCTTTTTGGGCGTTGTAATATACCAAACCCTGACGCAAAACTGCTTTTGAAGCAAACGAACCGTTTTTGAATTCGCTCAACAATTGGTCATAAGTTTTTACGGCCAAATCGGTTTTGTTTTCGGCTACATAAGTATTTCCTAACTCGAATAAAGCATCGTCGCGGTATTGTGAAGTTTTGAAATTTTGCAAAAACTTATTGAAGTCTTCAATCTTTTTGTCGTTTCGCGAAACAAAGCCATAACTCAAAGCTTTTTGGAACGCGGCATAATCGGCGTCAATGCCTTTCATTTCGATAGCTTTGTTGTAAGCATCCATAGCCGGCCAATACTTGGAAGTCACAAAACGCGAATCGCCTAAACGCAAGTAAGCATCATTCAAACGCACTCTGTCGTCTTTGTTGGCATCAATAAAACTTTGGAAATAATCTCCGGCCTGACTGTATTCTTTTTGCTTGAAATAAGCGTAAGCTATGTTGTAATTAATGTTTTTGTTTTCCGGCGTATTTTTCGCTTCAGCGTAACCTGCAAACTGTTTGAAACTCAACAAAGCTTCATTGAAATTATCCAAAACATATTCTGTTTCGCCTTTCCAGAAAGTCGCTCTGGCGGTGAACTTTTCGTTTCTTGGTGTAGCAATTGACTTTTTGAACATTGCCAACGCATCTTTGTAGTTTCCATCAGTATACAATTCGATACCGCGATAGAAGGTTACTTTTTGGTAAGCTGCTTTGTTGGCTTCGGTATTGTTTTTTTCCAATAATGTCAACGCGTCTTTGTAATTTTTAGAAGTGATATAGGAATTGATTAGCAATGTCTCAATTTCGGTTTTACTCGGCGAATTTGGGTATTTGGCCAAAAATGCGGACAAGACATCGGGAACCGATTGGTAAGAGTTACCAATTTCGTAGCTCAATTTGGCATAATTCAAATTGGCATCTTCTTGAATTTGTTTGTCGAAATCCATTTCAGAAGCGCTTTTGAATGCGTTTAACGCTTGTTGCTTTTTATCGGTTTTGAAATAGCACTCACCTAAATGGTAATAACCGTTTTGGGCTACAAAGTCTTTACCGTCAATAATTTTATTGAATTGCAAAATGGCGTTTTCATAGTCTTTCTGCATGTAGTAAGTGTAACCCAATTGGTAATAATCGGTATTACTCCATTTGCCTTTTTTGCCACGGTATTCTTTTAAATATGGTAAAGCTTTGTCATACTGTTTCAAGTTGAAATAACTTTCACCTATAATTTTATTCAATTCTGATTTTTCTGAGGCATTCGAATTGGGCATCGCTACCAAACCGGCATCGATAGCCTTTTGGAATTCACCCGATTTAAAGTGCATATCGGCTTTGAAATAAGACAATTTCTCTTTGTACTTTTCTTCATCGGAAACCTGTTCGAAATACTTGTTGGCTTCCTGGTAATTGTCGCCTTCATAAGCCATAAAACCTAAGTAATATTTCGCTTGCGAACCATATTCTTTAGAATTAACTACTTTGTTAAAATAACTGGTTGCTTCTTTTTTATTGCCTGCCGTAAAATAAGCATAACCTTTTTGGAACGTAAATTTTTCAGTTTGCTCGTAAGTCAACGCACTTTCGTCAACTTTATCAAAATATTGTAAAGCCTGAGGAAACTTCCCTTGCTCAAAATAATACTGCGCCACTTCAATATAAGCTTGGTTGGTTTTTGAACTGGTTGGATGGTCAGCAACGAATTTTTCCATCAATTCGTCGGCGTTATTTTGGTTCAAATGAATAGCGCAATTGGCGATGTAATAAGCACAATCGGCTTGAACATCTTCTGCGGTATTGTCTTGTTTAACCCTTTCAAAAAGAATTTGTGCCGATTGGTATTGCTTGTCTTTATACAACGCAATCGCTTTGTCAAAATCGGATAACTGATGGGTGTAAATAGCAGATTGTTGGGCTGAAACTGTTGAAAATCCTCCAACAGTCAGTAGAAAACATAACATTAAAACGCTTCGCATGGTTTTTATTTTTACTTATCCAAAAATATTACTCTATACCCTATAACGTAAAAACTATACCATTTATTATAAACATTGTTTTAAACAATTTTTTTTAGGGGAAAGAGAAGAGATAATAGATAAAGAGGTGATTGACATTCTATTTGAAATGAGTCTATTATCTATCCGTCTCTCATCTATTATCTCAATTAGAAAAATATATTTTGAAATCAAGCTTTATCTTTATTACTTTTACCCAATAAACCCAATTACTCATGTCAGAAGCAGTTTTATCTTTAAAAAACGTAACGATTTATCAGGAAAACAAAGTCATTTTATCCCAAATTAACTTGGAAGTAAAAGAAGGCGAATTCCTTTATATCATTGGTAAGACCGGTACAGGCAAGAGTAGTTTCATGAAAACCTTATACGGTGACTTGCCTTTGACAGAAGGAACCGGAAGCATCGTAGGCTATAATTTAGTGAATTTGAAAGAAGATGATATTCCGTTTCTGAGAAGAAAAATCGGGATTGTATTTCAGGATTTTCAATTATTGTTAGACCGAAGTGTTAATGAAAACATGCTGTTTGTTTTAAAAGCTACCGGTTGGACCGACCAAAAAGCCATGCAAGACAAGATTGACGATGTTTTGGAACGAGTAGGTTTAAAAGGCATTGCCAATAAAATGCCACACCAACTTTCGGGCGGAGAACAACAAAGAGTAGCTATCGCAAGAGCTTTGTTGAATGATCCTGAGTTAATTTTGGCCGATGAACCTACCGGAAATCTTGACCCGCAAACCAGTGCGGAAGTATTGAGTGTATTGAAAAAAATCAATGAAAACGGAAAAACGGTAATCATGGCCACTCACGACTATGCTTTGTTGATGAAATTCCCGTCAAAGACTTTGAAGTGTGAAGATAATACTATTTTTGAAGTGGTTCAGAAAACCGTTTAACCCAATTCTTATCGCTTAAAAATTTAGCCGAAAGCAAAATCACAAAAGGGAAGGTCACCAAGTGAAACCGATCGCCTTGACCGCTGGATATGCCGGACAACAAGATGATGTATCCGACAAAAAAGGCCACGAAAAAGTAAAACTTGTCTTTTTTATAATATTTCAACCCAAAGTACAATGCGAGCAAAACGCCCAACAAGGTGAAAAACCTGTTTTGCCATTTGGTAGCGTCAAATACCATTGATTTCCAGTATGAAAAATTGCTTTTCTGTTGGTGATTTTTGAGATCAAAAACACTCGGATTTCCGGATTTCGAATTCTCTAAAAGATTATCAAAATAAGCTTTAACAACATTCGGAAAATTGTTTCGCAATTGCTGTTTGGCATCTTCCAAAGCCACTTTCTTTTGATCGGTAAAGTCTAGACTAAATAAATATTCCGCCCTGGGATTGTTGATTTGATGATAGGTTTTACCATTTTTAAAACAGTCTGCCTTGCTGAAAATATAATTGTGATATGTTACACCATCTATATAACTAATGGTGAAATCGCCATATTGGGCTTTCATTCCCACGACTTGAATGGCAATCATCAGCAAACTTCCGTAGATAAACACTATGCTTCTTGTCTTATAGTTGCCAATAATTTCTCGGATAAAAAACAACACAACCACAATGGCTAAAAACTTGGCGCCGGGTTTGACCAACATACTGGATAATAACAATGACAAGGACAAAGACAAATACCAAAACTTCTCGGTTTTATAATATCGGAACAACAAATAAAAAGCCATCATGATAAAGAAAACAAAGATGTTTTCGGTTAGTAAATGAAAATTCAGAACCACATTCCCGAAGATAAAAAAGGGCAAAACAGCAAAGACAAAAGCTACTCTTTCTGCTAAAAAATGCTTGATGATTTCAAACAACAGCAACGCCGTTCCTAACCAGCAAACACTATTTACCAGCAAACTCCATTGAAAAATTCCGGCATCGGAACTGCCAAATAAATATGGAATACCCGTGATAAATGCCATTACCATTGGTCGGTAATAATGTCCGGTAAACTTGAGATACATTTTTTGAGCCGATTCCAAATAATTATCACAATCCGGATAAATCAACGTTTGTTGGTCTAATTGCAAAAGAAAATTCAGCAGGGCCAACCAACACAAACCCACCAAAACAATGAGCAAATGATAGCGGTATTTTTTTAGCAAAACATTCAAATTATTGGTCTTTTTTATAAACATGCGGATTTTCCTTAATGCCTTTTTTAAACACTTTACGAATACACATTCTCAGGAAAGTATCGGTTCTCAGCACCAAATCGGTTATTTTATTTTCGGGCCGACCTCGAAATGAAGTCACGTGAAATCTATCCGAATCAAGTAATGGCTGTTGGGAAAAATAATAATTAGAAACACAACGGCGATAACCGTCAAAAACCACCGGCGAAACCGAGTGCAGTGAATTGTTGTGTGTTTCCATAATGACCAAACGATTGAATTTACTGTGAATGGTGATTTGCTTTTGCTCTAAACCGTTGGGCCAAAGCTCGAGATTGCCTCCATATTCTTCCTGCCAATCGGGTGTTACATAATACAGTAAATTGAGCACACGCCACAAATTGCGGTCTTTGTCATGTGAATTGTCTAAGTGCGGATTGAGAAACTGCTTCTTCCCCATCATCGAAATCCCGCCGGCGTATAAATGATCATCGGGAATTGGATTTTTGATGCCGCTGATTTCACCAATAATATCAACTATTCTTTGGTCTTGAAAGGCAAAAATAATTTCTTCCAACAAAGACTCGTATAAGTTCATTTGGGCCGCAACATATTTGTCTTCACGCAGGCTTTTTTTCAAAACCATTTGGTTAGGTTCAGGAAAAACTTGGGCTATTTTATGAGCAATGTTTTCCGGTAATAAATCATCAACAAAGAAATACCCAATATTGGAATCGGACTGTTCAAATTGAAATTTCAGCCTTTCTTTCTCCAGGTTAAGTTTCTCAAAAATAAGATTTGCTAAATCAATTCGGTTCATAGTGATAATATTGCCAAAAAATATATTTCTTTGTAAAGGTATTACTTAATTCTGTTTTTCTAAATGATTTCAATCCTTATTCCAACATACAATTTCAATACACTACCGCTGGTAGAAGAATTACACAAGCAGGCCGTTTTGGAAAATATTGATTTTGAAATCATTGTCGTTGATGATGCTTCCCCTATAAACGAAGTTACAGAAATTAATTCCAAAATTAACCTCTTGTCTCAATGTCGTTTTGAGCGTAATGAAACCAATTTAGGTCGAGGACAAAATCGGAATTTACTGATTTCAAAAGCCCAATATGATTGGGTATTATTGATGGATTGTGACATGTATCCGAAAAGCAAAAACTTTCTCAAAATTTATTTGAAAAGCCTGGCCAAAAGCAACAATAAAGTGGTTTTCGGTGGTTTGATTTACTTTGATGAGAAACCCAAAGATGATGAAGTATTGCGATGGATATTTGGCAAAAACAGAGAAGAAATTCCTTTGAAAAAAAGATTGTCAAATCCGTATCATTACACTTTAATTTCAAACATTTTGGTTCGAAAAGAAGTCTTGTTATCGCATCCTTTTGATAGAGATATATACCATTACGGCTATGAAGATATTGTCTTAATTTTAGGCTTAAAAAACCACCATATTCCGATTACCCATATTGAAAATCCGGCTTTTCACCTAAACTTGGAGAAATCAGCCGTTTTTTTAGAAAAGTTCCACTATTCACTCCAGAATTTAAAACAGATTATCGACAAAAAAATTATTCATCCAGAGGATACTACATTGACAAAAACCTATGTCAAGATAGAACAATTGAAATTGGTTGGTTTTGCGACTTTTCTTTTTAAAATCTTCAAGAAGTTATTTATCAAAAACTTACTGTCCAAAAACCCTTCGATATTCTTATTTGACCTTTATCGATTGGGGTATTTTTGCCAACTAAACCATCGCTGATGCCTTACTTTTCAATAGTCATACCGGTCTTTAACAAAGAAGAATTTGTGGGCAACACCTTGAAAAGTGTGCTGAGCCAAACCTTTTTCGACTATGAAATCATCATCGTTAACGACGGTTCAACAGACAACAGTGAAGCCATCATTAATTCATTTTCAGACGAAAGAATTCAGTATTTTTTTAAAAAAAATGAAGGCGTAGCCGCAGCGAGAAACTTCGGTATTGACAAGGCTAAAGGTGCGTTTATTTGTTTCTTAGATGCAGATGATTTTTGGCATCCCGATTTTTTGAAAACCACGCATAGCTACATTCAAAAATTTCCCGAGCAAAAAGTTTTTGCTTGTGCTATTGAAATTGAAACTCAAAACAAAACCTTTCCGGCAAATTATTCTATTGCTAAAAAAGGAGATTTTGAAATCGTTGATTTCTTTGACGCTAGTCAGAAAGAATGTGTGTTATGGACTTCAAGTGTCGTAATTCATAAAAGTGTTTTCGAAACGGTTGGAAATTTTGATACTAAAATTAAAAAAGGAGAAGATACCGAGTTGTGGATTCGCATAGGTTTGCAATATCCGATTGTATTTATTTGGAGAATTTTGGCGCGCTATGTTTATGATCAAAGTAGTGTTTCCCGTAATTTGAATTACTATTTCGAACCTTATACTTTTGAAAAATACGCTTCCGAAGAAAAGCAAAACCCAAAGCTGAAGCAATATTTAGATTTGAACCGATTTTCGGCTGTGATCAAATGCAAACTCAGTGGTGATATAAAAACTGCCAAAGCGATTTACAAACAAATTGATTTGGACACCATCGGCTGGAAAAAAGTAATTCTATTGCAATTACCGAGTATTGTTGTGAAATTTTTGGTGGTTTTTAAAAACTTTTTAGCCCAAATCGGTTTAGGAAAATCAGTTTTTAGATAGCAGAAAATCCTGGTAGTCCCGAATATAATCCGCTTCTTCAAAAACATCCGAAGCAATGACCAAACATACGGAACCCGAGGAAAAATTCTCCAACTCACGCCAAATGCCATTGGGAATCAACAAACCTTCATTGGGTTTGTTTAAAGTAACCGTTCTTTTAGTCTGACCATCGGTCAAAACTACATCAAAACTACCGCTCAAAGCCACTAAGAATTCCTGCTGTACTTTATGAGAATGACCACCGCGTTCCGCACCACTAGGCACATCATACAAATAATACACGCGTTTCATCGTGAATGGAATCACATCGCCTTCAATCACCGAAAGATTGCCGCGCGTGTCGTGGATTTTAGGAATATTCAGAATTTGGATGTCGGTTATTTTACTCATTTTGTATTTAATAATTCCTGCCATTGTTGGGCAATGGTTGTCAAAGATAAATGTTCTACACTTTTCTTAGCATTATTTTTACAGTTTTGGTACAAATTATTGTCTTCAAAGAGTTTTTTGATGGCTTCTGCCAAAGCTTGTTCATTGTGATTTTCAACCAACAATCCGTTAAAATTATTTTGAATAATCTCTTTCGGACCGGTTTCACAATCTACAGAAATCACCGGTGTCCCAACCGCTAACGACTCAACTATACTCAGGGGAAAACCTTCAAAATAACTCGTCAAAACTGTGCTGTGTGCGTGCTGAATGTATGGCGTTATATTTTTTTGAAACGGCAACATTTCAACGCTGTCGCTTAATTTGAGTATATCGATTTTGGCCAAAATAAAATCTTTGTCGGCACCATCTCCAATAATCACAAGCTTTACGCCATTTTCATAGACTTTTGATTTTGAGAAAGCTATTAAAAGCAAGGTAAAATTCTTGATGTTTTCTTCTAATCTGCCAAAAAACAACAAGTATTTTTCGGGTAAATGCTTTGGTTTTTCCATAACAGATTCCGTTACAACAACCGGATTGTAGATGGTTTGCGTATTGTTGAGTAGGTATTTATTTTTAATCGACTCTTCAATTCCTTTGGACACACATATCAGTTTTGTCGCATTTCGGTATAAATAATTCGCCCAAAAACAAGACTTTGGTATGTACATTTCCAGATTGGCACTGTGAATCATGAAATAAGTTTGGCGATTGCCATAAATCCATTTGGTGAAAATCTCGCGCAATATCATTGGTCGGGAACGATTGTCGATGATGGTATCAATCTTATTTTCTGCCAAATACTTTGCGATATATTTTCCTTTTTTAATGGCTCTGAAAATACCTTTTTCTTTAACAAATAACTTTCCTAAATTGACCAATTCACCTTCATAGTCATAATCGACAACATCCAAAATAATAAGATGATGCACTTCATAACCCAAATCCTGCAACATCATGCTCAACAAACCGGCAAAACGCTCAGCGCCGCCCACACCAAGTGAAGCGGAAACTATAGCTATTTTATGGTTGTTTTTCATTTCTTACTTATATTGCGGAGATATTTGTCAAATATAGAAATATATTAGTTTAATCATTAAAGGTTCTCGATACATCCCGATTAAAATCGGGATACTCGAACTGACGAAAGCAGAAAAAATGAAGATTTTACTCATTGGAGAATACAGTCGGCTACACAATTCTTTAAAAGAAGGTTTGCTTAAACTGGGAAATGACGTGACTCTCTTAGGTTTTAAAGATGGTTTCAAGGATTTTCCGGTCGATTTTCCTTTGGTTAAAAAATGGGATGATGGATTTTTGAAAAAAGTAAAATTGGCGGTTTTAAAACTGACCGGTTTTGATATTTCTTCTTACCTGACCTACAAACAATTCCAGGAAAACCAACAGCATTTTCAAGGGTTTGACGTAGTTCAACTCATTAATGAAAACAGTTTTTTTTGTGACTACAAACATGAAAAAAAGATCTTAAAATTCCTCTTCCAACACAATAAAAAAGTGTTCTTATTGTCTTGCGGTGATGATTATGTACATGTGAATTACAACTTCAATCATCCCGAAAATCCATCCGTTGTTCAGCCCTATTTGGCCGAAAAAATTGCTGACAACCATTTTTCGAATGTTTTAAAATTCAGAACCAAACCTTTTGAAAAACTGCACCATTACCTTTATCAAAACATAGCCGGTGTTATTGCTTCCGATTTGGATTATCACATTCCGTGGCAACACCATTCGAAGTATTTAGGACTGATTCCAAATCCGATAAACCTGAACAAGCTTCCTGAAAACATGCCTGAAATTGCTGACCGAGTAGTCATTTTTCATGGCATTAATCGGGAAAGTTATTTTAAAAAAGGCAATGATTTTTTTGAAAAAGCACTTGAAATTATCCAACAAAAATATCCCGACAATGTAACGGTTTTGGTTAGCGAAAATGTACCCTACAAGTCGTACATCAACAGTTATGACAAAGCGCATATTATATTAGACCAACTATACGGACACGATCAAGGTTATAATGCTTTGGAAGCAATGGCCAAAGGCAAAGTGGTTTTTACCAATGCAGAAGAATCTTTTGAAAAACATTACAACCTGAAAGAAAAAGTAGCTGTCAACGCCAAACCTGATGTGGATTATTTAGTCGAACAACTCTCCTTTTTGATTGAAAATCCGAATGAAATAAAGGCCATCGGAAAAAGAGCTCGAAATTTTATTGAAGCCGAACATGATTATTTGAAAATAGCCGAAAAGTATTTGGAAGTTTGGCGCTCAACAAACTAAAAAACAGTCTTTCTGAAATAGAATAATAAGGTCAGAAAGTAAACAAAATAAGTTACAGCATGTGCGATAACAGCACCTTCAACGCCATAAACTGAAATAAAATAAGTACTGGAAACCCAAAGCACTGTCAAGGAAAAAAGCTCGGTTACTAGGAAAGCTTTAGTCATTTTTTTGGCAAAAAACTGATAGCCGAGAATCAAAGACATCGCTTTGAAAGCATCACCGAGAAGTTGCCAAAAAAACAAAGCCGAAACCGGATGGAATGATTTGGTGAGTAAAATAGGGATAATCCAATCTTTGAGAAAATACAAGACGATTAATCCCAATAAAAAAACAGGAAATATGCCTTTATAGTAACTCCAAATTACTTTTTGGGTTTCCTGATTATCAGCAGACTTAGACAATTTCGGCAAAAAATAAACCGTAAGAATCGTGGATAGAAAAAGCAAATAATAAGACGATATTCTCGACATAGCTTCCCAATATCCGGCTTTATCATAGCCTAAATTCTGTATAATATTATTTCTGATTAAAAGGTAAACGATTGGCCCTAAAACTGCCGCCACCAAGGTCATCAATGAATATTCCGCTAAATTTTTAATGATGGCGAAATCAAACTCTTTTAGAGAAACTTTTAATAAAGCTATTTTAGAATTGACAAAAAACAAAGTAATAAAAAACAAAATGGCCGGTGCCATGATGACTGATAATAATGCCCCAAACTCCTGCCAATAACAGATTAAAGCAACCGACAAAAGCAAACCAAGAATATTTCCGTAAATATTGATTTTGATTACTTTCTTGAATTCTCCAAAACCATTTAAAACCGTAACCAAAAACAGCGAAGCGATATACCATGGCAAGCATAAAGCCAAAACTCTGAAAACCGATTGATACTTAAAATTAACTCCGAAGATTTTGTCATTCAAATAATCGGAAGTCCAAAAAAGAAAGCCTGAGAGCAATAGTGTAATCCCTAAAATCGAAATCACAACCGTAGATAAAAAAGTATTAATTTTTTGCGGTTCCTTCTCATATTCGGCAACATACTTGATGATGCCATTCTGAAAACCCAAAGTAGCAACACTCTCGATTGAGGTTACAAAATTCCTTAAATTACCCACCAATGCCATCCCTGAAGGACCGACAAAAAGCGCTATGACTTTTGAACTTACAAAGCCTACAACGATTTTTATCAACACGCTTATACTATTTAAAGAAGTTACTTTAAACAGTTCTTTTTGCCGTATTTCAGTAATAAACTTCAATTAGTATTGGTTTAAAATTTGAATCACATAACCAACTTCCTCTTCCGTCATTACCGGACTCAAAGGCAAACTTAAAACTTCCTGATGTATTTTTTCAGTGATCGGAAACGAAAGTGAATTCCATTGCGACAAAGCCTTTTGCTGGTGCGGCGGAACCGGATAATGAATTAAAGTTTCGATATCATTTTGCTTCAAATAATCCTGTAATGCTTGTCTGTTTTCCGTACGAATCACAAACAAATGAAAGACATGATTATCACTTCCATCCCAATAAGGTAAAGTAATTTTGTCGTTTTTGATTTCAGTCAAATACCGTTTAACAATGCTTTTTCGCGCTTCGTTTTCTTTATCCAAATGAGGCAATTTGACAGTCAAAAAAGCGGCTTGGAGTTCGTCTAAACGAGAGTTGACTCCGATAAATTCGTTGTAATATTTTTGTTCAGAACCATAATTTCGCAAAGCGAAAAGCACTTTGGCCAAAGCATCATCATTCGTTGTAATCGCACCGGCATCGCCTAACGAACCGAGGTTTTTCCCGGGATAAAAACTAAAGGCTGCGGCATTGGATAGATTTCCGGCTTTTACTTCTCCCATGGCTGCGCCGTGAGCTTGTGCCGAATCTTCAATTACCAACAAATTATGTTGCTTAGCGATGGCATTTATTTTATTCATTTCGGCCAATTGTCCGTAAAGATGAACCGCTAAAATAGCTTTGGTTTTGGAGGTTATTTTTTCAGCAATCAAATCCGGATTGAGGTTGTAGGTTTCCAATTTGGGTTCAACCAAAACCGGAACCAAATCGGCTTGCAGAACGGCTAAAATACTGGCAATATAAGTATTCGCCGGAACGATAACCTCATCGCCTTTTTGTAATTTTCCCAATTCGATATAGGCTTTAAAAATCAACACCATGGCATCTAATCCGTTGCCTACACCTATGCAATATTTTGCACCGCAGTACTGTGCAAAATTGCTTTCAAAAGCTTTAACTTCATCGCCTAAAACAAACCAACCTTTGTTTAAAACCTGTTGCATTTTCTCTTGAAAAGCAGCTTGATAAGGTAAATTGATTTTATGCAAGTCGAGGAATTTTATCATAGTGCAATTTGATATATATTTTGGTAATAAAGCCCACAACCCAATTCTTTTTTTTGATTTAAAAGACCTTCGTTGTAACCCAATTCGCTGTCGTCATCTACAGTTCCCATATCAAAATAATCAAAAGTTTCACTAAACCCTTCAATCAAATGTATGAAAAGATAATCGAGTGCTCGGTGTTTCTTTCCATTTTCGGTGGTCGCGCCATATTGGGATTTGACCACTTTTGGGGTTTTAAAAATAGTGATTCCGGCCAAAATTTCTTCATCGCGGTACAAATTGTATTGCTCAATATTTTGCGGGAATTTATGTTTTAAAAACGTTATTTCAGATAAGGTATGTAATGGTTTGGTATGGTATTTTTCAGCCAATAATGGCGTCAATACTTTGTCCCAAAAAGCGTCAAAATTGTCTTCTTTCTTTACAACCAAACCTTCAGATTGAAGCCTTCGGTAATGCTTTTTTTTGCTTTTGGAAATGGTATAAACGGATTTAAAATCTATGACGAGATTCATTTTTTTATCGGTGATTTTCGCGCCTTTTTCGATAAAAAAACCACCAAAATCAAGGGTTTCGGTTTGATGGTAAAACGGAAGCATTTCTTTGATGACAAGCAGCTTTTTCTTTTCTTTCTTTAAAAAATCAATTACGGCGGTATAAATCATTTCGAAAGCATCGCTTCCAACTGTTTGATTCAAAACAAAACCACCGTAAGTCAATCCGTTGTGAGAATAAACGCTATCTTCTACGCAATTGGCCGGAACAATTGAAATCAATTTTTCCCCTTCAAAAACCAACAAAGAATAGTCCTGAAACCTATCAGAATGGTATTCCATAAAATCCCGATGAAACAAAAAAGTCGCATTTTGGGCAGTGCCTACAAAAGCATTCCAAAGCAAAAAATCATCCGAATGATAGCGTCTTACAGTATAGTTTTTCACAGGTTGGGTTTAGACTTTGGAAAATTAAACATTTATTTTTTAATAGCATTCACTATACAAAAAATAAGAAATTCGAATTATTTACTTATTTTTAACCTACTAAATCGAATTTTGCCTTGAATTTAAAACGAAAATTGCTATATTTTATTGCCTTGTTTCTCAACATTTACTGTGTGAGCGGACAAGATATTACCCTATACGAGCAATTCAACGGGAAGTACGATTTTACTTTTTTTGGTAACACTTTAAATACACAGGAGAACAACTCTATTTTCAGTCCGGTAACCGTTACTTCTTCTTCGGCTACGATGAATTTAAACCCAACCGACATCATTGAAAAAGCCTATTTATACTGGGCCGGAAGTGGTGATGGAGATTTCAATGTTACACTCAATTCAACAGCCATTACACCTGATAGAACTTTTGCTTACAGCCGCTTTTTTGACACGGTTGAGTTCACTTATTTCAGTGCTTTTAAAGATATTACCACCTTAGTACAAAGTACCGGTAATGGCACTTATACCCTATCCGATTTGGATATTTCTGCTTTTGAAGAATTACACTTGCAAAGGAGAACCAATTTCGCCGGTTGGGCTATCATTATTATTTACAAAAATGACAATTTACCTTTAAATCAAATCAATATTTATGATGGTTTAGAAGGCGTTCCTGATGAATTGGCCATCACGCTAGACAATTTGAATGTAATCGATAATCTCAATTCTAAAGTCGGTTTTCTGGCTTGGGAAGGCGATACTTTGTTGGCTACCGAAGAGTTCCGAATCAACGGTGATTTGTTGAGTAATACCTTAAACCCGTCGACTAATGTATTTAACGGCACCAATTCATTTACCGGGAATACTACTCTATACAATATGGACTTAGATGTTTATGATATTCAGGATTATATTGCCATTGGTGACACCAGCGCAAAAATATCACTGACTTCCTTTCAGGATTTTGTAATGATTAACACAGTAGTAACCAAGCTCAACAGTCAATTACCAGACGCAACAGTCACAATTGATGCTGTCAACAAAGCTTGTGATTCAAGAACCATCGTGGTTAATTATACGGTTGCCAACCTGAATTGTACCGGACCACTTCCGGCGGAAACTCCGATTTCGATTTACATTAACGGTCAGCTCATAGAAATCACTGAAACCACTGCCGCAATTCCGGTGGATGGATATGCTACCGGTCAAGTCACTTTAGTTTTACCCGATTCGGTTCCGGATACATTTGAAATACTCTTTGTAGTGGATGACAAAGGCGACGGCACCGGTGTAGTGTATGAAATGGTGGAAACCAACAATACCTTTTCCGTTAGTGAAACCCTTGGTACTTCGCCTACATTCAATCCGTTAGCGAACTTGGTTTCTTGTAATGAAGGATTTACCCAAGCCACATTTGATTTTTCCGCTTATGAAACTTCGGTAAAAACTGACCCTGAAAATAGCGTGGGTTTTTATGAAAGTTTAGAAGATGCCATGAATGGCAGCAATCCTATTTTCAATACTCATAATTATACCGCAAATGTTACCCCTAAAGAGATTTTTGTTAGAATTGACAACGAAAACTGCTACGCAACGACTTCTTTTTTACTGACTTCCAGAAATTGTCCGCCAACAGTATACAATTACATTTCGGCCAATAACGACACTCGAAATGACACTTTTACCATTGCCGGATTACAAAATATTTTCTTAGACTATAAGGTGGAAATTTACAATCGCTGGGGAAAATTAGTTTGGACCGGCAACCAAAACACTGCCAATTGGGATGGCTATATCAAAGAAGGATTAGGTACTAAAAATGCACCGGACGGAACCTACTTCTATATTCTCTATCTAAATGACCCGGATTATCCTGAACCTATGAGCGGTTATTTGTATTTGGTTCATTAATAAGAAAAAACTTTTTTTAATTTTGTTCCGAAACTTCGGGATTACAACTCTATAATGAAACAAATCACCAGCGCACAAAACCCTTTTATCAAATCTTTGGTTTTGCTACAGGAAAAGGCTAAGGCCAGAAAACAATCGGGCACTTTTTTGATTGAAGGACAACGCGAAATTGAATTGGCACTCAAAGGTCATTACGAATTGGAAACCGTCCTTTTTCTTCCTGAATTAATTACCGAACAACAAATAAACCAATTAACGCAGCACCAAATTCCATTAATAGAAATCTCCAAAGAAGTTTACCAAAAACTGGCTTATCGCGATACCACAGAAGGTATTTTAGCAGTAGCCAAAATCAAAAACTTATCGCTAACCGATTTAAAACTTCCTGAAAATCCATTAATTGTGGTGATGGAAGCTATAGAAAAACCGGGCAATATCGGCGCCATGTTGCGCACTTGTGATGCGGCTAAAGTAGATGCCGTAATCGTCGCCAACCCCAAAACCGATTTATACAACCCCAATATCGTTCGCTCCAGTGTAGGCTGCTTATTCACCAATCAAATAGCGACCGCATCCACCGAAGAAGTAATTTCGTATTTAGTTAAAAATAATATCCGTTTTTACAGTGCAACTTTACAAAATTCCACCGCATACCATACCCAAAACTACACCCTACCTACCGCATTGGTCGTTGGCACAGAAGCCACCGGATTATCCCAACTTTGGCGAGACAAAGCCACGCAAAATATCATTATCCCGATGCAAGGCGAAATCGACAGCATGAACGTTTCGGTAGCCGCGGCAATTTTGATTTTTGAAGCCAAACGCCAAAGAGGATTTAAGTAATTATAAATAATGAATTATGACACGAACGAAAGTGAATTGGCGAAGCAATTTTAAATTATCATGGCTAGTTCTATTGGCTAGTTTCTCATTAAATGCCCAAATAACAGAAAAAGAAGTCGATGTTTTAGTGGAAAACACCCTTAAAACCTTTAATGTTCCCGGCATTGCTGTGGGCATTGTCAAAGATGGAAAATTGGTTTTTGCCAAAGGTTATGGTGTGGCCAACATCAAAACCCAACAAAAAGTAGATGCCAATACCTTGTTCGGCATAGCTTCAAATAGTAAAGCGTTTACCGCTTCGGCTTTGGCTATTTTGGTAGATGAAGGCAAAATTAATTGGGATGACAAGGTGAAAAAATACTTGCCGGAGTTTAAAATGTACGATGACTATGTAACCAATGAATTCACTATTCGCGACTTATTGACCCACAAAAGCGGACTCGGATTAGGCGCAGGAGATTTAATGATTTGGCCCGATGGTCATGATTTTACACCCAAAGACATTGTCAAAAACATCCAATATTTGAAACCCGTTTCCGGTTTCAGAACTAAATACGATTACGACAATTTGCTCTACGTAATTGCGGGTGAAGTGATCGAGAAAGTTTCAGGTAAAACATGGTGTGATTTTGTGGAAGAAAGACTAATGAAACCTATTGGCATGAACAAAAGCGCCGCTTCTTGGTCGAGATTAAAAGACACTACCAACGTAATCGTTCCGCATGTACCAACCAACGGCAAACTCGAAATTGTACCCAGATATACCAACGCTATTTTTGACGCCGCAGCCGGATTGTATGCTTCCGTAAATGACTTGAGCAACTGGTTGATTGTGCAAATGAACAAAGGAAAATATGGCGAAAACCAACAACTTTTCAGTGAAAAACAATGGAAAGAAATGTGGACTTCTCAAACCATTTTACCATTACCCAATGCCTATCCATACACTTCAAATTTTAGGAATTACGGCTTAGGTTGGCGCTTGGAAGACATCAATGGCCATTTACAAGTCTCGCACACCGGCGGATTAGACGGAATCGTTACCCAAACCATCATGATTCCCGATGTCAAATTAGGGATTATTGTGCTCACTAACCAACAAAACGGCGCAGCTTTTACAGTGATTTCCAATACCATTAAGGACAGTTATTTGGGCTTGCCAAAATTTGATCACTTGGCCTATTTTGGTGAGGAAAGAAGGGCAAAAGAAGACAATGCGGATAAAATCACAGAAGAAGTTTGGAAAGTCGTTGACCAAAATCTAAAACAAAAAATTAAAATCGACTTCAAAAAATATATCGGAACCTATAACGATAAATGGTTTGGCGAAGTGACTATTTATGAAAAGAAAGGCAAATTATACTTTGCCTCTACCCGTTCCAAAAGATTAGTCGGTGAAATTTTCTTTTACCAAAACCAAAATTTTGTAGTGAAATGGAATGTTCGAAGTTTCAATGCCGATTCACATATTTTCTTTGATTTAGACACCAACGGCAATGCCAATCACTTTACTATGAACGCTATTTCTCCTATGACCGATTTCAGCTATGACTTCCACGATTTGGATTTTAACAAAGTGAAATAAGCAACTATTTTAAACATGAATTCCTAAAACAAATTAATTTGGAATTTTATTATTGGAATTTAAATCAATATTGCTTATTTTTAGGAATTGAATGAAATTGCTATGATTGAAATTGATTTAGAAGAAGAAAAAAAAGCTATTGCCCGAGAATACAAAGAATTACTTCGCATAAGTTACCAAACGCTTACTGATTCAGACAAAAAATTAATTAGAAAAGCCTTTGATGTGGCGGTTGATGCGCACAAAGACCAACGTCGAAAATCGGGAGAAGCTTATATTTTCCATCCGATAGGCGTGGCCAAAATTGTAGCTTCCGAAATTGGATTGGGCGCTACCAGTATTGCGGCGGCCTTGATGCACGACGTGGTGGAAGATACCGACGTCACTTTAGAAGACATCGAAAAAATGTTCAATCCTAAGATTGCGCATTTGGTAGAAGGTTTGACTAAGATTTCCCAAGTCAAAAAAGACATGAACATCTCTATGCAAGCGGAGAACTTCCGTAAA
Organism: Flavobacterium sp. IMCC34852; assembly: GCF_030643905.1. Lineage (NCBI taxonomy): Bacteria > Pseudomonadati > Bacteroidota > Flavobacteriia > Flavobacteriales > Flavobacteriaceae > Flavobacterium > Flavobacterium rivulicola. The sequence goes on from NZ_CP121446.1 coordinate 2,836,439, forward strand.
ATGCTGTTGACTTTAAATGACGATGTTCGGGTGATTCTAATCAAAATTGCCGACCGTTTGCACAACATGCAAACCATGGATTCCATGCCTGATTACAAACAGGTCAAAATCGCCTCCGAAACGTTATACATTTACGCCCCGCTTGCCCATCGTTTAGGCTTGTACAACATCAAAACCAAACTCGAAGATTTAGGCTTAAAATATACCGAACCCGATGTTTACCAAGACATCGTCAGCAAAATCAAGGAAACCAAAGAGGAACAAGATGCTTACATCAAAACCATTTCAGATGTACTGAAAAAATCTTTGAATGAAGAAGGTGTGGAATACACTATGAAAGGCCGACCAAAGTCCATCTACTCCATTCGCCGTAAAATGGCGGCACAAAATGTGACTTTTGACGAAGTATACGACAAGTTTGCCTTGAGAATTATTTACAAATCCAATTTACACGACGAGAAATTCCTGGCTTGGAAAATCTATTCCATAGTGACCGATCATTACCGTCCGAGTCCGAGTCGTTTGCGCGATTGGATTTCGTCTCCCAAATCTACCGGATACGAAGCGTTACACATTACGGTTATGGGACCCAAAGGTCGTTGGGTAGAAATTCAGGTACGAAGTGAACGCATGGATGAAATTGCGGAAAAAGGATACGCAGCACATTACAAATACAAACAAGGCGCTACCGAAGAAAGCGGTTTAGACACTTGGCTCAACTTGTTAAAAGAAGCCTTGGAAAGTTCGGAAACCAATGCGGTCGACTTTGTAGAAGATTTCAAAATGAATTTGTATGCCAAAGAAATCTTTGTCTTTACGCCTAAAGGAGAAATCAAATCTTTACCCAAAGGTGCTACTTCACTCGATTTTGCCTTTAGCATTCACTCCGAAATCGGAATCAAAACCCGAGGAACCCGTGTCAATGGAAAACTAGTACCGCTGAACCACGAATTGAAAAGCGGTGACCAAATTGAAGTGATAACCTCTATCCATCAAAAACCAACAATTAACTGGTTGGATTATGTAACCACTTCTCGAGCCAAAAATAAAATCAGAAACGTACTCAACGAAGACACCAAGAAAATTGCCGAAGACGGTCGAGAACTACTGACCCGAAAAATGAAACATTTAAAGATTACTTTGAGTGAATCGGTAGTCAATGAATTGGTGAATTTCTTCAGTCTTAAAACCAGTTTAGACTTGTTTTACCGCGTGGGAATCGGCTCGATTGAAAATCAACAACTGAAAGATTTCGCAGCGCAAAAAAGCAATACCTTGATGAATTTCTTCAAGAACAAAATCAAGCGCTCCCCAAGTACCCGACCGGATGAAATCAACAAACAAGAACTCAGCAAGAACTTTGACATGCTGGTTTTTGGTACCGAACAGGACAAATTAGATTATAAATTGTCTTCGTGCTGTAACCCGATTCCGGGCGATGAAGTATTTGGTTTTATCACCATTAATGAAGGCATTAAAGTCCACAAAAAGGATTGTCCGAACGCCATCACGCTACAATCCAACTATGCATACCGCATCATGCAAGCCAAATGGATTGACTCTTCGCAACAGGAATTCAAAGCCATTTTGAAAATTACCGGTATGGACAGTTTGGGTTTAACCAACGAATTGACCAAAGTCATTTCAAACAACATGCACGTAAACATCCAAAGCATTTCTCTTAGCGGTGAAGCCGGAATATTTAACGGACAAGTGGCTGTAATTGTGCAAAACAATAACATTTTGAAAAAACTAATCGATAATATTAAAAAGATTGACGGAGTAGATAAAGTAACGAGAGTCTATACCAATTGAGTTGGGAGTTAGAAGTTGGGAGTAAAAAACTTGAAACTGAAACCTGAAACTTGAAACTTTGAACCCGAAACTTTGATACCTTAAACAAAAAAATTACCTTTGCCGCATGACACTAATTGCATCCGATAACATTAAAAACCAAGAGGTCGTAAAAAATGTATTTACGGTTTATTTGGAAAACAAAGGACACCGCAAAACCCCTGAGCGTTACGCTATTCTTCAGGAGATTTACGATAGTGAAGAGCATTTTGACATCGAGAATTTGTATATCAAAATGAAAAACAAAAACTATCGTGTGTCGCGTGCGACTTTATACAATACTATTGAACTTTTATTGGATTGCGGTTTGGTGCGCAAACACCAATTCGGGCAAAACCAAGCGCATTATGAAAAGTCGTATTTCGACAAGCAACACGACCACATCATCATGACCGATACCGGAGAAGTGATTGAGTTTTGCGACCCGAGAATACAAACCATCAAACAAACTATCGAAGATATCTTTGGAATTGAAATTCACAACCATTCTTTGTATTTCTACGCGAACAAAAAAGAGGAATGATGGTGATTCGGTTATTTGGTAATTCGGTAATTCGTTATCAGAAGGTTCAAATAACCAAATCAACAAATAACCAAATTAACAACACATATAACTACATAACAACACACAACAATGACCGTAGATTTACTACTCGGATTACAATGGGGAGACGAAGGAAAAGGGAAAATAGTTGACGTCCTTACTTCAAAATACGATATCATCGCAAGATTTCAAGGCGGACCCAACGCCGGACACACTTTAGAATTTGACGGCATCAAGCACGTTTTGAGAACCATTCCCTCCGGAATTTTTCACAGCAACAACATCAACATCATCGGAAACGGCGTCGTAATTGACCCGGTGGTTTTTAAAAGTGAAATCGATGGCTTGGCGAAATTCAACCTCGACTTAAAATCAAAACTCATCATTTCGCGCAAAGCGCATTTAATCTTACCGACACACCGTTTGCTCGATGCCGCTTCTGAAGCCGCTAAAGGCAAAGCCAAAATTGGTTCGACTTTAAAAGGAATTGGCCCAACGTATATGGACAAAACCGGTCGTAACGGTTTGCGTGTAGGCGATATTGAACTAGCAGATTTCAAAGAAAGATACCGCGCTTTGGCCGACAAACACGAAGCCATGATTGCGTTTTACGACGTAGCCATTCAGTACAATTTGCCTGAATTGGAGAAAGAATTCTTTGAAGCCATTGCCGATTTACAAAAACTGAATTTCATCGACAGCGAAGAATATTTGGCACAAGCCCAAAAAGCAGGCAAATCTATTCTTTGTGAAGGTGCTCAAGGTTCGTTACTTGATGTTGATTTCGGGACGTATCCTTTTGTAACTTCTTCTAATACTACCGCCGCCGGTGCTTGTACCGGTTTAGGTATTGCCCCTAACAAAATCAAAGAAGTTTACGGAATTTTCAAAGCTTACACCACTCGTGTAGGTTCGGGACCATTCCCTACAGAGGATTTTGGCGAAGCCGGTGATGTAATGGCGAAAGTAGGAAACGAATTCGGCTCAGTAACCGGAAGAAAAAGACGTTGCGGCTGGTTGGATTTAGTAGCCTTAAAATACGCTATTCAAATCAACGGTGTTACCCAATTGATGATGATGAAAGGCGATGTGCTTTCGGGCTTTGATACTTTGAAAGTGGCCACGGCTTACAACTACAAAGGCGAAGTGATTCACCATTTGCCTTATAACATAGAAGAAGAAAACGTAACGCCGATTTATACCGAATTCAAAGGCTGGCAAGCCGATTTAACCGGCATGACGACTTACGAGGCTTTACCAAAAGAACTTAAAGAATACATCGAGTTCATTGAAAAGGAAGTCGAAGTACCCATCAAGATTGTTTCGGTTGGACCGGATAGGAAACAGACGATTACAAGATAATAGTTTAAATTAGACCTGACAGGTTTTAAAAACCTGTCAGGTCTCCAAAACAAACCCTTTCAGTCCCGAAGCCTCGGGAGAGAGGGTTTTTCTTTTGACATTATTTGCAGTGCTTTTTTGTATATTCGCTCAAATGAAAAAAGTTTGGGTCAAAACAGTCATAATATCATAACTGCACATAACCTGAACTTACAACAATCACATGGTTTAACTATTTTAATAAAAAATTAATGTTTACCGTAGAACAAATCAAAACAGCTCATGCCAAAGTTAAATCGGGTGCCGATTTTCCTTCTTACATAAAAGAGATTAAACAACTTGGGGTTACCCATTATGAAGCCTATGTAGCTGATGGTCATATTGACTATCACGGTGCCAATAATTATACAGCCAAAGTACCTGAAAAGTATAATGCCTTGACCATTGCAGAGGACGTTAATACGAAAGAATTTAAAGCGGAATTAAAAGCACACCAACAAGGAAAAACCGATTATTTAACCTTTATTAAAATGTGCGCGGTAACCGGAATAGAAAAATGGAAAATCTGCATGGATAAAATGACCTGTACCTATTTTGACAAAAGGGGAAACGAAATTTTGACAGAAGAAATTCCACAATAAAAATCATCCTCTCTGAGTTTTCAGAATAAAAACACCTCTCCAATAAAAAACCCCTTTCATGGAAAGGGGTTTTATTTTTTAGTATTCTAATTTAAAAATAAACGATTCACTTGGTTTTATGGTCATCTTTATCAAACCTGCTCCATTCTCAATTCGCATGGTTACCATTTTGCCGTACAATTGGTCTTTTAGTTGGTAATCACCGCCTTTTAATTGCCATTTGGTGATAATATCTGCCGGTACTTTCAGCAATATGGTGCTTGAAGTTACCCACGAAAAATTGGCCACTATAATCAGTTTCTCGGCATCAGTGTAACGCACGTAGGAGTATAATCCCGGGTCGTAATTGGCGGTTTCGTTTCGGTTAATGGTTTGTATTTCCTGGAACTTACCGGTCATAGCATCACTGCGCAAGGTAAAGTTCAACAAGCGGGAATAAAAATCGCGAAGTTCTTTTTCTTTTGGGGTTAATTGGCCACCATCAAATAAACCACCATTCATCCAGCGTTGGTGATTGGGCACGCCCACATAATCAAAAATACTGGTGCGGGAACGTTTCCCAAAACCGGCATCTTCATTTCCGGCCTCGCCTACTTCTTGTCCGAAATAAATCATCGTTGGCGAAGAACTAATCGTAGCCGAAACCACCATTAGCGGTTTTCCCTTTTCGGGCGTACCGGCAAACTCCGGACTGGCCAATCGTTGTTCATCATGGTTATCTAAAAAGTGTAACATGTGGTGCTCAATATCAGCCATACCTTCCTGAATTTCCGATAAAGGATCGGGCATGGCATTGCCTTGAATCACCCCTTTCAAATGGTCATAAGTTTCTACTTTATCATACAAATAATCCATTTTTCCCAACTTAATATAATTGCGATACTCTTTCGGATTGTAAACTTCTGCTAATAAAAAAGCATTGGCGTTTCTCATTTTAATTGCAGAATTCATATAACTCCAAAATTCCACCGGAACCATTTCGGCCATGTCATATCTAAAACCATCAACGCCTTTGTTGATCCAATACAAAGCAATGTCACGGAACTTTTTCCAAGAACTCGGCACGTCTTTGTCTTTCCAATACAAATAATGCTCTTGATAGCCTTTATCTTCATAACCGGAAGGCAATTCAGGAAAATCTTTAGAACCATCGGGTTTGATACCATAATTTACTTTTATGGTCTCGTACCAATCATTAATATCAGGTTTAGCTTCGCGAGAACCATTGCCTGTCCATTTCGCAGGAAACTCGCTAAACTTACCGTCATTTAAAGGATTGGGTTCACCATTTAAAGGTTTGTAATCGGGCGAAGTAGGCACTTCAAAAGCTTTTCCCGGAATGTAGTAAAAGTTATTATCACGGGCATATTCGACTGAAGTATTATCCTCGGCTCCAAAATCTTTTACGCCTTTCGGATTGGTTAATCCTTTATAATTGCGTGCTATATGATTGGGTACGATATCAATAATTACCTTCAATCCATTAGCATGAGAACGTTTAATCAAAGCTTCAAATTCTTGCAAACGCTTGGCCGGGTCAACAGCTAAATCAGGATTTACATTGTAATAATCTTTTACGGCATAAGGCGATCCGGCACGGCCTTTTACTACATCGGGATCGTCATTGGAAATACCGTATTTAGTGTAATCTCTAATTACATCGTGGTGCGGCACACCGGTATACCAAATGTGGGTTACGCCCAACTTTTTAATCTCCTGCAAAGCTTTATCGGTAAAATCATTGAACTTCCCAACGCCATTTTCTTCTATAGTTCCCCAGGGTTTATTAGTGGTATTCTTGTTACCAAACAATCGGGTAAATACTTGGTAAACAACCGCTTTTTTGGGTTGACCAACAACCTCAACTTTTTTATTCATAGTAATATTCGGGGTTTTTTGGGCAAAAGTTATACTTCCGGTACAACTCAAAGCCAATAGGATCAATAGTGTTCTTTTCATATCTTTTTGCTTGTTTTATAAGACAACAAGTCATAGTCACAAATATAAAGAAATGATTGAAATATCAGTACTATAAATTATTCTTAATAAATAGTTGAGTTGTACCTAATTTCATAAATTTGCCCAAAATTCAATCACTTGAAAAAGGTACTTTTTTTTATCGGTTTACTGCTTAGTGTTGTCAATGTTGCTGTGGCACAAAAAAAAACAACTCCAATAAATATCGAGCATGCCGATCATTTTGACATCAATCAAACCGAGATTCCTGATGCAGCTTTGCTTCGAGGCAATGTAAGGGTAAGTCATGACGGTGTCATTTTTACTTGTAACAAAGCTTACTTCTTCCAAAAAGAAAATTACCTCAAGGCTTTTGGGGATGTCCAAATGGTACAAGGTGACACGCTTTATCTCAACAGTAAATACGCCGAATACAATGGCGAAGTCAAACAAGCCTACGCCACGGGAAATGTTGTAATGCGTTCTCCCGAATCGACTTTGGTCACTGATACCATTAATTTTGACCGAAATACCCAAGAAGCATTTTACAATTCGTACGGCAAGATAACCAACCGCGAAAATACCCTGAAAAGTAAGTCGGGTCGTTATTATGCCAATGAAAAGAAGTTTAAATTCTTAACCGCGGTTACGATTACCAATCCGAAATACACCATCAAGTCGAATCATTTGGACTATTACACCAACTCGGGTCACTCTTATTTGTTTGGTCCGTCAACCATTACCAGTAAGGAGAATTACATTTATACCGAAAAAGGTTTTTATGATACCAAAAAGAATTTGGCCTATTTCAAACGAAAATCCTATATCAAATACAAAGACCGCCGCATTGAAGGCGACAGTTTGTATTATGACCGAAACCGTGAATTTGCCTCGGCAACCAACAATGTAAAGATTACCGATTCTATCAATAAAGGTTTAATCAAAGGTCATTATGCCGAAATCTACCGCAATCTGAAAACCCAAAAAGATTCGATGATGATTACCAAAAGAGCGGTGGCCATTACCTTAGTCGAAAATGATTCGATGTATGTGCACGGTAAAAAAATGCTCATCACCGGAAAACCGGGCGAAAGAATTGTACGTGCGTTTAACAATGTTCGTTTTTACAAAACCGATATGAGTGGTAAATGTGACTCTATCCATTCCGACCAAAAAACAGGGTTGACTAAGTTGATTAAAAACCCGATCCTTTGGAATTATGAAAACCAAATGACCGGTGATATCATGCATCTTATTGGCAACAACCAAACCGAAAAACTCGATTCGCTTAAGGTGCTCAACAATGCCTTCATCATTTCCAAAGACACGCTCAGCATCGGCTATAATCAGGTCAAGGGGCAAAACCTTTACGGAAAATTTGTGGACAACAAACTTCGGGAAGTTGACATTATCAAAAACACCGAAGTCATTTACTACATGCGCAATGACCAACAAGAATTGATTGGTATCAACAAAAGCGTCAGCAGTAAAATCAATATGATTTTGGATAAAAACACCATTGAAACCATTACCAATTTTAACCAAATTGACGGCGATATTTATCCGGAAGCTGAACTGCCCGAAAATGCTCGGAAACTGCGGGGATTCATTTGGCGTGGCGAAGAACGAATAAAATCTAAAGACGATATTTTTCCACCTGAGGAAAATGAATTAGACGCAAAAATTCAGGCTGAAAGCAAAGCCGAAAAAGCCCAAGAAAACAAACCTTTGGAACCAAGCAAAGAAACTTTAGAGTACGACAAAAACAATCCGAAGCCTAAAACCGAACAGAGCAAAGTGAAAACTGTCACAAAATAGAAGGCAAAAGCAGAAGGCAGATGAAAGAAGATTTTCTAAAATACCAAGCGCAAACTTCTCCATATCCTCTGGGGATGGAAGTTTCACATGCGATTGGTTCTTACATTTACGACACCAACAATAAAAAGTACCTCGACTTTGTGGCCGGCGTTTCGGCTTGTAGTTTGGGTCACCAACATCCGCGCGTAAACCAAGCGATTATTGACCAGTTGAATAAGTATTCGCATGTGATGGTTTACGGTGAGTATGCCCAACATCCGGCGGTGGCTTATTGCAAATTGCTGGTCGAAAATTTACCGCCAAGTCTTAATAAAATCTATTTGGTCAATTCAGGGACAGAAGCTTGTGAAGGCGCATTAAAGCTCGTTCGCCGCGTTACCGGCAGAAGCCAATTGATTTCGTGTCACAACGCCTATCACGGCAATACCATGGGTTCGATGAGCGTAATGGGATTTGAGGAACGCAAGCAAATCTTCCGTCCGTTAATTCCCGACGTAGATTTCATCACCTTTAATAACGAAGCCGATTTAGCCAAAATCACCACGAAGACTGCCGGAATTATTCTGGAGAGTATTCAAGGCGGTGCGGGTTTTATCGAACCTCAAAATGATTTTTTGGCGAAAGTTAAAAAACGTTGTGAAGAAGTCGGTGCCTTAATGATTGTCGATGAAATCCAACCGGGTTTTGGAAGAACCGGAAAATTGTTCGGTTTCGAAAACTATAATGTTGTTCCCGACGTAGTTATTATAGGAAAAGGAATGGCGGGCGGCATGCCTGTTGGTGGTTTTATAGCCAATGAAAAGCACATGGATTTATTGAGTCACGATCCTAAATTGGGACACATTACTACCTTTGGCGGACATCCTGTCATTGCGGCAGCCAGTTTGGCCACTTTGGAAGAAGTATTGGAAAAAGATTACGCAAAACAAGCACTACAAAAAGAAAAGATTTTCAGAGCACTTTTGGTACATCCTTTGATAGAGGAAATTCGAGGCCGAGGTTTAATGTTGGCGGCCATGACCAAAGACCCGGAAATTACCAATAAAGTGATTTTTAAATGTCAGGAAAAAGGATTGATTTTATTCTGGCTTTTATTTGAAGGTTGTGCCATCCGAATTACGCCTCCGTTAACCATCTCCGAAGAAGAAATCAGAGAAGGTTGCGCCATCATCCTCGAAGCGATGAATGAGATTCAAAATGAAGATTGATATTGTCCCGAAATTTCGGGATTGACATTGATATTATCATTGTTGAATTGTTAATTAAATTGTTTACAACAATACATCGCTTTCGAAAAAAAAGAATTGTGTTTCCCTAATTTTATTAAGGATAATTTTAAACCCTACTGTTATGCACCTGGATCACGACGAAGAAGACTACAACTTATCCTTAGCGAAATTTGAATCGATGTTGAAAACCAACAAAGTTTTATTTTTCGATTCCGAGGAGTTCGAGGAAATCATATTGCATTATCTCGACATGGGGAAAGCTAATTTGGCCAAAAAAGCCTTAAAATTAGGACTGGAACAACACCCAAGATCTACCGGATTAAAGCTGGTTCAAGTAGAAATGTTGGTGTACGACGACAAATTGGATCAGGCGGAAAAATTATTAAACGAATTATACGCCATTGAACCAACCAACGAAGAAATTTTTATCCAAAAAGCCAATATTTATTCTAAAAGAGACGACCACGAAAAAGCCGTTGAGTTTCTGCAAACCGCTTTGTTATATACAGAAGATTATGCCGATGTATACAACTTAATCGGAATGGAATATCTTTTTATGGACAATTTAGAATTGGCCAAAGAAAACTTTATCAAATGTTTGGAAGAAGATTTCGAAGACCAATCTGCCTTATATAATGTAGTATATTGCTTTGAGTTTTTAGACCAAAATTTAGAAGCCATTGAATACCTCAAAACTTACATCGACCGAAATCCCTACAGCGAAATCGCTTGGCACCAATCAGGGCGTTTGTATTATGGTGTTAAAGATTATGAAAATGCGGTTCGTTCTTTTGAATTTGCAACCTACATAGACGATGAATTCATTGGCGCTTTCATGGAAAAAGGAAAAGCACTCGAACGTTTAAAAAGACACGAAGACGCAATCGAGAGTTACAATCGCACCATCGAATTAGACGACCCGACTTCCTATGCGTTGTTGCGCATTGGGAAATGTTATGAAAAACTGGGCAACAAAGTAGAAGCCTTAAAATACTTTAACAAAACCGTACACGAAGATCCGCTTTTAGACAAAGGTTGGATTGCGATTACCGATTTTTATGTACGCCAAAAAAACTTCCAAAAAGCATTATTCTATGTTAATAAAGCTTTGGCTATCGATGACCAAAATCGTTTGTACTGGAAGCGTTATGCTACCATCAACAAAGCGATGAGTTTATTTGAGGAAGCAGAATTCGGATACAGAAAAGCCGTAGAAAACGGCGATTATCAACTAGACACTTGGCTTTTTTGGGTAGACATGATGCAAAATATGGGCGAAATCAATAATGCGATTCTAACCTTAATACAAGCGGCAGAATATTTCCCGGAAGAATGCGAAATCGAATACCGTTTGGCCGGTTTACACTTATCCTTAAACGAAGAAGAAAAAGGAAATTTTCACTTGAGCAACGGTTTGCGATTGAACGCCAAACACAATACTATTTTAGAAGAATTGTTTCCAATGGTTTGGGAAAGACAATCTGTTCAGGATTATATTGCGAAACATATAAAATAAAATGAAAAATCTTTATTTGTTTTTTGTTTTATTCTCAACCATTTTTTCTTTTGGCCAAACAAAAAAAACAGCTGTTAAACTATCCGTTTCAAAAAACGATACTTTAATTTACAATTACAACACCGTTCAAGTCAAGCCCGAATTTCCCGGAGCCGGAAATGAAAGCATGTATTTTTTTTTCAAAAAGAATTTTGTCACACCACAAGAACTGATAGAAAGTAAAACAACCAAAAAGATATTTGTGACGTTTGTGGTTGAAAAGGACGGTTCATTAAGCAATATAAAAATACTCCGAGGCCTTAGCCCTGATGCGGATAAAGAAACCATAAGGGTTTTAAAAGCAATGCCCAAATGGCTACCGGCCGAACAAGACGGTTATCACGTAAGATGTCTTTATGCTGTACCATTTTCAATACCTCTAGATGACTAACAAATTTGGCCTAATCGGGAAAAACATTTCCTATTCGTTTTCTAAAAAGTACTTTACCGAAAAGTTTGCTTTGGGCAATTTAACGGATTGTTCCTATGAAAATTTTGACCTGCAATCTATTGAAGAATTCCCAACATTGATTGCTCAAAATTCTGATTTAAAAGGTTTAAATGTTACTATTCCGTACAAAGAAACGGTAATCCCTTATTTGAGTAAATTATCAAAAACGGCGGTTCAAATTGGTGCCGTAAATGTGATTCGTTTTACTAAAAAAGGTAAACTCAAAGGTTACAATTCCGATTATTACGGTTTTATGAAATCTTTGGAACCACTACTCCAACCGTATCACCAAAAAGCATTAATCCTTGGAACCGGCGGCGCGGCTAAGGCAGTGGCTTTTGCGTTAGACCAACTCGGAATTCTATATACTTATGTATCCCGCGAAGCTAAAGAAGGCATGATTGATTATGATAGAATCAACGCCACGACTTTCGACAATTACCATATTATTATCAATTGCACACCTTTGGGCACAAGCCCTGATATCAAAGCCTTTCCGCCTATTCCGTATCACTTTTTTAGCGAAAAACACATTGCTTTCGACTTGATTTACAATCCCGAAGAAACGCAGTTTATGAAAAAGGCAAAAAAGAACGGTGCGATTACCAAAAATGGTTACGAAATGTTAGTTTTGCAAGCCGAGAAAGCTTGGAAAATTTGGAATAAATAAACAGCCATGAACATCAAACTAATCGCCATTGGCAAAACCGATAACAAAGCGTTGCAAACGCTGATTGACGATTATACCAAGCGTTTGTCGTTTTACATCAAGTTTGATTTAGACATTATTCCCGATATCAAAAACGTCAAAAACCTTTCGGAAGCGCAGCAAAAAGAGAAAGAAGGCGAATTGATTTTGGCCAAACTTACGCCAACCGACCAATTGATTTTATTAGATGAAAATGGTTCAACATTCTCTAGTGTTGGTTTCTCCGATTATTTGCAAAAGAAAATGAATTCAGGCGTGAAGACTTTGGTTTTTGTCATTGGCGGACCTTATGGTTTTAGTGCCGAAGTTTACAAAAAAGCGCAAGGTAAAGTCTCGCTTTCCGAGATGACTTTCTCACACCAAATGGTTAGATTATTCTTTATTGAACAATTATATCGCGGGTTTACTATTTTGCGAAACGAACCTTATCATCATCAATAATTAGTGTTCAGTAATCAGTTGGGAGTGATTAGTTTAATAGATGTATTCTCGTTTGCTATTTATTGAAACCCCTTTTTGAGTGATTACTAAGTTTTTCAAGAAGAGTTTGTACTCGATGTACTTCCCGAAAGACATGCCTTTATCAAAGGAGAAATAGATTCTGGAATTCGGCATTTTATTGATAAACTCTTGCAATTGATTCTTGGAGAATACCAGTTCGTTGTAATGAACCAAATCGTTACGGTCTAAGTGAAAATACTTGATGTTAAAATCGGGTTTCTCTAACTTGTAATGGATTTTGGTAAACGGCATAAAGGCCAAGTTCTTTTTCACCGTATCGGTATAAGTAAAATAGTTTTCCGAAACGGCGCTTTTGTGAGCGCTTTTGTCTTTTTTGGTTTGCAACTTTTTGATTTCTAAAATCACTTTGCGCAACGGTAATCTTTTATCAATATTGAACAACCAATTGGTAGAACTGATTGAATTATTTCGGTTGACATCAACAATAGTATCTTTTTCTTCCAATTTAAAAAAGAAATAAATCGGTGAATGGTCATTGACTTCGGCAACTACAGTTTCTTGGGCAACAGGTAATAAAACTTCTTTATCGTCTCCGCAAGAAATCATTAGCATTGAAACTAAAAGGAAAGCAAACTTTTTCATTACTGTAATTTGGGGTTTAAATTATGGCACAAATTTACACATTCAACCGCTTCCTTAACATCATGTACTCTTAAAATATTACTGCCTTTTTGTAAAGCGATAGTATTTAAAACCGTTGTGCCGTTGAGTGCCAATTCAGCAGAAGTTCCCAATGTTTTGTAAATCATGGATTTTCGAGAAAGACCAACCAGAATTGGTAGTTCCAATATTTGAAACAACTCCAAATGATTCAGAACTTCAAAATTCTGTTCCAAGGTTTTGGCAAAGCCGAATCCGGGATCGATAATTAAATCGTTGATGCCCAAACTTCTTGCCTGAGCTACTTTTTCAGAGAAATAGAATAACATTTCTTTGGAGATATTTTCATACTGTGTCAAACTTTGCATCGTTTGCGGATTGCCTTTCATGTGCATCATAATATAAGGCACTTGCAATTCGGCAACCGTTTTCATCATATGCTCGTCTAAACTTCCCGCAGCGATATCATTGATGATAGAAGCGCCGTTTTCAACAGCAGCTTTAGCCACATTGGCCCGAAAAGTATCGACAGAAATTAAAGTTTCCGGAAAATGATTTAATACCGATTTTACTATGGGAATCAATCTTGTAATTTCTTCTTCCTCATCAACAAACTCCGCACTTTGTTTGCTGGAATAAGCGCCAATATCGATAAAAGTCGCGCCCTCAGTCAGCATTTTTTCGACTTGCAAAAGTATGCTTTTCTCCTCGGCATATTTTCCGCCGTCGTAGAAAGAATTGGGTGTGACATTCAATATACCCATCACTTTGGGCAAAGTCAAATCAATAAGTGTACCGCGACAATTTATAGTCATTTGTAAATTAAGTTAGTTCTAAGATTTAGTCCTTTGTACTTCGATCTTTATTCTTTACTTTTGGGAAAATTTGATACAAAGATACACTGAAATGAGTAATACTTCTCAAGAATATGACAAGGTTATCGCCATTTGCCGACAACTGTACATCAATAAAATGAAAGACTACGGAAGTGCTTGGAGAATCTTGAGATTGCCTTCCTTAACCGACCAAATATTCATTAAAGCGCAACGCATCAGAAGTCTGCAACAAAATGATGTTCGCAAAGTAGACGAAGACGAAACCGGAGAGTTTATAGGAATCATTAACTATTCGATTATGGCTTTAATCCAATTGGATTTAGGCGTAGTAGAACAACCGGATTTGGATGTGGCCAAAGCTACAGAATTGTATGATGCCAAAGTTTCCTTAACCAAATCATTAATGGAAGCCAAAAATCATGATTACGGTGAAGCTTGGCGCGACATGCGAGTGAGTTCACTAACCGACTTGATTTTACAAAAGTTACTTCGCGTAAAGCAAATTGAAGACAATCAAGGAAAAACAATCGTTTCCGAAGGTATAGATGCCAATTATCAAGACATGATTAATTACTCGGTTTTTGCTTTAATTCTTATGAAATTCGGACAATAAAAAATTGCTATATGAACACCTCTAAAAATAACATCGCTTGGGGAATTCGAATTATAATTTCATTCCTGTTCTTGCTTTCGGCTGTGGCCAAATTATATCCGTCACCTTACTTTGCTATTTCAACCTTTGAAGTTAAACAATTGTATCCAATGGGATTTTCGGAAGGATTTGCGCCTTATTTTTCCCGAGTTTTGATCGGAATTGAATTGGCTTTAGGTTTTTTAATTTTACAAAAAAACTTCTTGCGCAGCATAATCATTCCGGCTACCATATTGCTTTTGGCTGTTTTCACCACGCATTTAACGATTGAAACCATTCAAAACGGCGGAAATTCAGGAAACTGTGGTTGTTTTGGCAGTTTGTTACCCATGACTCCGATTGAAGCGATTCTCAAAAACGTAGCCGCAATGGCTTTGTTGGTTTGGTTGTTCATTATTATGCCGAAAGCCAACGAAAAAAGAGATAATTTTTGGCTATTGACCAGTGTAACTTTGGCTTCGGTTTTAGCCTTATTTATGTTGGCACCTATCCAACCCATTGAGAGTAGTTTTACTGTTACAACTCCGGAAGAAACCTTAACAGACACAATTTCGGAGACCAATATTGACACCCTAAAAACTACGATTGTAAAAGACACCGTAAAAAAAGTAGAAGAAATAGCCAAAGAAGTAGTCAAAACAGAACCTACTGAACCGGCCAAACACAAATCGGGCTATGCGCAATATTTTCCTAGTATTGACAAGGGTCGAAAAACACTTTGCTTCTTTGTTCCCGGTTGTGACCATTGTCGTGATGCCGCAAAGGAACTAACGGAATTAAGAAAAACAACCAAAGATTTCCCTGAAATATCAATCATTTTCATGAACGAAGAAGCCGATTTGATTCCGGCATTTTTCAAGTACGCCGGAGCTGATTATCCTTATAAAATTATTGAAGTTATTCCTTTCTGGAAAGTATTAGGCTCAGGCAAAGATACTCCGGGGGTTAAGTATTTATGGAACGGAAATGAGTACAAATACTATTGGGGTATTACGGAGAATAAATTTGTGCTTTCAGATTTTGAAAAATTAATCAACAAACCCTATTCAGAGTTAAAAAAATAAATGAAACTTATATTTCTTTTTCTTATTTTTAAAGACTAAAAAAGATTTTTATGATTAAATATATAATGTCTAAAAGGGTACATGAAAGAGGACTGATTGGTATAGGCATATGCATAGTTGTTTTTTTGTTGGGATACTATGTCCTAAATCATATTTCAACCTTAGAAGATCCTCCATTAGGTCATACTATTTATATTCTGATTGGCAGCGCCTTGACATTTCTTTCAATTTTAGGATTTATTTTAATCCTGAAATACTTGTATGACAACAAAAAGAAAAAAGAAAGAAGAGAAAGAAAACGAAAAAAGCACAAGCTATTCTATCTGAAAGACAATCCACAAAGCAAGAAGTCAACCGGAAGAACAGAGAATTAGCAAAATTTTATGACCACCAAAGAATGTCATTATCTACTTTTATAAAAAAATTAAAATGAAAAAAACCTTATTAAGTATCGTATTCGCTATCAGTTGCTTGGCTTGTTCTAACGCTCAAAAAAAAGAATTCAGCAAAACAACCTTTGAAAAAAAATTAACCACACTCGACAATTCTGAAACCACCTTTAAAGAAATTATAAAAAATCATAAAGGAAAGGTAGTGGTCATGGAAATCTGGGCTTCATGGTGCAGTGATTGTGTAAAAGCCATGCCTCAATTTAAAGAATTGCAAAGCAAATATACCGACGCAAGTTATGTTTTTATCTCTATGGATAAATCATACGACAAGTGGTTGGCCGGAATTGACAGATACGAATTAAAAGGCGATCATTATTGGGTTACCGACGGAATGAAAGGAGAATTCGGAAAATCTATCGATTTAGACTGGATTCCCAGATATATTATTATAGATAAAGACGGAAAAATTGCCACTTACAGAGCGGTAGAAACCGACTTTGAAGAAATGAGCGCCACCATAAAAAAATTATTATAATGAGACAAAAGATTGTTGCCGGTAATTGGAAAATGCACAAAAACGCCGAAGAGACTGAAGATTTATTAAACGAATTGATTGATAAGTTGCCCAATGATATTGAGGCACAGGTTATAGTAGCGCCAACTTTTGTTAATTTGGCTTCGGCTGTAGATCACTTAGAATTTACCAATATTGGTGTGGCAGCTCAAAATATGCATCAAAATGAAAGCGGTGCTTATACCGGTGAGATTTCTGCCGATATGTTAAAAAGTATCGGAGTAAATATTGTAATTCTGGGACATTCCGAGCGTCGTGCTTATTTTCACGAAACCGATACGCTTTTGGCACAAAAAGTAACAACAGCGTTAAAACACGACATGACCGTTATTTTTTGTTTTGGAGAAGAATTAAAAGACAGACAGAACAGCCAACATTTTAATGTGGTGGAAAATCAATTGCGAGATGGTTTGTTTCACTTAGAAAATAAAGATTGGGAACAAATTGTTTTAGCCTATGAACCGGTTTGGGCTATTGGAACAGGAGAAACTGCTTCACCGGAACAAGCCCAAGAAATGCACGAATTTATCAGAGAAACCATTCGCAAAAGATTTGGCAGTGATGTGGCAGAAGATGTTTCTATCTTGTATGGCGGAAGCGTAAAACCCGACAATGCTAAAGAAATTTTTTCTAAACCGGATGTTGATGGCGGATTGATTGGTGGTGCGGCTTTAAAAGCGGCTGATTTTGCTGCTATTGTCAACGCAATTTAATATTACATAAATATTTCAGCTTAAAAACCTTTCATTAATTTGAAAGGTTTTTTTTATTTTAAATATTAAAAATGTGCATTTTATCGATTTTATTTGCTTTTAAACGATATATTCTTTTATATTTACCCAAGTCAAAAATCAACCCATATCACTATGAAAACCAAATTTATTTTATTTTTATTATTTGCCTGCTTCACTAACCTTTATGCGCAAGTTGATACCCAAAAAAGATTTCAGTCTGATTCCCGTAAATATTATGTTTGGAATACTGATTTTGAAAAATACGAATTGGTCGAAACAGAATATGAACACTCGGTGATTGATATTCGAGAAATTGGTTCGAAAACCAACGGTTACGTCATTATCAGCATGATAGACAACGGCCAAACCCGATTGCATCACGGTTCGATTTATAATTTTTCTAAAGAAGAAGAAAATGAAGGTTCTTGGATGATACAGTCCAAATTTATGAGAGCCAAACTCACCTACAATCCCAAAGACAACACCATGACGTACTTGTATGATGGTGACAGCAAACGCTACAAACGCATTATGATCTTTACAGTAGCGCCTGATGAAATTCCGAATGCAAGTCTGAAAGCCTCCATGGTTAAACTTGATTAAATTTCTTTTGGCAAACCCTTTACAGTAACTCTATGGATTGTTACCTTTGCAAAAAAACAATCCATGTCAAATATATATTTAGGATATCATTTCTCTATTGAACCAAAAGAATTAGGCTCTGAAATTTTAATTGCCGAGTTAGGAGAAAAACCTTTTGAAAGTTTTATTGAAACTGATAACGGTTTTAGCGCTTATATTCAAAAAGACCTTTGGAGCGAAGATATCTTAGAAGATATTTATTTATTAAAATCTCCCGAATTTACTATCTCCTATACTGTTGAAGAAATTGACCAAGTCAACTGGAATGAAGAATGGGAGAAAAACTTCGAACCTATTGATGTAGACGGAAAATGTCATGTTCGCGCGCCATTTCATCCCAAAACCGACGCTGAATTTGATATCGTAATCGAACCTAAAATGAGTTTCGGAACCGGTCATCATGAAACCACACACATGATGATTCAGCATTTATTAGAAACCGATGTCGAAGGCATGAAAACTTTAGACATGGGTTGTGGTACAGCCATTTTAGCCATTTTAGCCGAAATGAAAGGCGCCAAACCTATTGATGCCATCGATATTGATAATTGGTGTTATTTGAACTCTATTGAAAATGCCGATCGCAATAATTGTCATGAAATTACGGTTTATGAAGGCGATGCCGAATTATTAAAAGGCAAAAAATACGACTTAATCATTGCCAACATCAATCGCAATATTCTATTAAACGATATGCAACAATATGTAGACTGTTTGAACAAAGGCGGTATTCTCTTGTTGAGTGGATTTTATAATGAAGACATTCCCTTTATTGATGCTTCTTGCACTGAAAAAGGGCTGACCTATGTCAAAAAATTTGAACGAAACAATTGGGTTTCTTTAAAGTATGTAAATTAGCAATTGAAAATTTTACACTTTGTAAAACGAAATGAAAATGAGCACTATAGAAAAAGTACAAGAAGACGTTTTAGTCGAAGAGCAAGTTGGCACCAACAACGAAATCGTTTTGTATAATGATGATGTCAATACTTTTGACCACGTAATAGACACATTAATTCGCGTTTGCCAACACACCGCTGAGCAAGCCGAACAATGCGCTATCTTGGTTCATTACAAAGGAAAATGCACTGTAAAAACAGGGCATTATGACGAACTAAGACCTCAATGTACTCAGTTGCTAGAAGCCGGTTTAAGTGCAGAGATTATTTAAGCTTTAAACTTCCAATCAAACTCATCGTTGTCTTTGATGATGGCACCAATTTCTACACGGATAACAGTATCAAATTCGGTCTGAAGAATCAACCAATTGCTTTCGTTAAAGTGATTTTCAAAGGAATCAAAATCTTCTACAGTCCATGATTTAAAGGGCAATCCTGCTTTTATGGTTTCAATATTTTTACCGATTACTTGGTCTCCCAAAACTGTACTCTCCGGATTTGAACAAGCCATATAACCCAAACGAAAATCTTCATCTTCATAAAAAGTAAGGCTTATTTTTAGCGTATTGTAATGGTATATGATATTGCCGTCTTCGTCTTTGAATTGCTTGGAAGGTTTACCATATATGGCTTCCACATGATTTTGTTTCATGCCGAAGAGCAATTGGTCGACTCCGTTTTTAGGATTGATTGTCATGATGGCATTTGAAATTTTTGTTAACTCCACAAAGGTCGTAAGTTTTTAAGTAAGCAGAAAGATTTTTAATTATTTTTACTGATATAATTACTTACAAACCAATATTAACTTATATAAATTGGTGTGTGTAAAAATGTCTGACAAAAAGAAAAAACATGGACAACAAACTTTGGACCGCCATTGAGGAATTCAAATTTGACCATTCTCATGAAGAATACGGGTTTTCTACCCGATTAGCTTTTGAAAACAATTGGACAATATACTTTACCCAAACCGCCATTTCAGAGTACAAAAAATTCATGTATTTGGCCGCTACGTCAAATGAAATGGTTTCACCTTCTGAAATTGTGGATATTGTGTGGCATCAACATTTGATATTCACCAATTCCTATACAGAATTGTGTCAAATACTTAACAAAAAAATTGAGCATATTCCATCGACTCACAACAAAAAGGAAAAAGAAAAGTTTGTACAAGCCAAACAAAGAACCCAAGAACTCTATCAATCTTATTTTGGAGAACAACCTGCTGAGATTTGGCATTTCAATTCCCAAACAGATTCTTTTAATATAAGTAAAGCCAAAACAGACTATGTCAATTTACAAAAAGGATTTTGGATAACACTCACCATATTATCGCTTCCGATTTATTATTTGATAAGACCAATTTTGTTCAAAATCCCAAATCCTACATTTTTAAACTATTATATTCCTTTATTTACAATTATTCTGCTCTTGCTTGAAATATATGTCACCAAGGCATTTACGCAATTATTTAATAAAATTAAATCTAGTGCTGTTTTGTTAAACTTGAGCGCTTTTGAATTAGTTTTCATGCAAAAAGGAAGATTGCAATTTGTCATTCACGGTGTATTAAACAACCTGATTGGAAGCGGTAAAATTAGAATTCTAAAAAACAACCGACTACAAATCAATGATGAAGGCGCCTGTGACAATCGATATGAAAATTGCATAGTAGAAATCATGAAAGAGTATGAACCCATGCCTTATCCCCAGTTAACCAAAATAGCCCTTAAAAAGCCGGTTTTTGAGCAGTTAGAAAAATCCGGAACTGAAATTAAAGAAACCATAATCAACTCCAAAGAGTTTGCTCATTTGTCTGTAGTGGTTATGGTAATATTGGGGTTAACCTTAAGCATTGGATACGCCCGACTCATCTCAGGATATCAGGAAGACAAACCAATACTATATATTTTGATTGCTTGCATCATTTTTACTTTTCTAGTTAACTTTTATTTAGGCAGGATGAAAAACTATTTGTTCTCCCATACTATTCCAAAAATTTACAAGAATGAGATATTAAAAGAAGACGCCAAACAAAATTGGGAATGGAACTATTTTATCTTGGGCAAAGCACTTTTGCTTAGTACTTTTGTGCCATTAACAGGATATGTCAACGAGAATTCGCGAAAAGAATCAGGTTGTGGCACAAGCTGTGGCACTTCAGGTGGCAGTAGTTGCGGAAGTTCTTGCGGAAGTTCTTGCGGTGGCGGATGTGGTGGTTGTGGCGGTGGAGATTAATTACAAATGAACTTTCAATAATCAATTCTATTTTACATCCTTATTTTCTAGTAAGCCTTTTTTACTTTCAAATATTGCCAACATCTCATTGGCTTTTTCAATTTGACCGACAAATTTCAGAGACTGCGCAAATCGGGAATAAAAAGCAACTTCTAAATCAGTAGTTATACAAAACAGTTCAGTATACCATTTGGTCGCTGATTCTAAATCGGCTTAAAAATACCGCCAATCTCCTACTCTTTTAAGCATTTTTTCAGAATAATAGCCATTTTCTAGAACCTTCTCATAAAAACAACAAAATCCGTTGAAGTGAAGTTATTAAGCAAAACCTTCTGAAAATACTAGATTTTCATAAAAAAACTCGGAATGCGACTCCGAGTTAAGCTTTTTTAATTTAGTATTGTACTAATACTCAAACTTACCAAACTCACTTTCAATGGTAAGCTTTTTGTTTTCTGATGCTTCTACTCTACCAACAATTTGTGCGGCTACGCCAAAAGATTCTGAAATAGCGATGATGTCTTGGGCAATGGCTTGCGGTACGTATAATTCCATGCGATGGCCACAATTGAACACTTGGTACATTTCTTTCCAATCGGTTTTGGAGTTTTCTTGAATGAGTTTGAATAATGGTGGCACCGGGAACAAATTGTCTTTGATAACGTGAACATTATCTACAAAATGCAGTACTTTAGTTTGTGCGCCACCGGAACAATGAACCATTCCGTGGATTTCATTTGGTGAGTATTTATCTAAAATCGATTTGATAATAGGCGCATAAGTTCTGGTTGGTGATAAGACCAATTTTCCGGCATCGATTGGAGAATCTTGTACAGCATCAGTCAATTTAGTTTGGCCGGAATAAACTAATTCATTCGGAACCGCTGCATCAAAACTTTCGGGGTATTTTTCGGCTAAATATTTGGCAAAAACATCATGACGTGCCGAAGTTAAGCCATTGCTTCCCATACCGCCGTTATAACTTTTTTCATATTTGGCCTGACCAAAAGAAGCCAAACCAACAATTACATCACCGGCTTGTATGTTTGCATTATCAACTACATCGCTTCGTTTCATTCGAGCGGTAACGGTTGAATCAACGATGATAGTTCGCACCAAATCACCCACATCAGCGGTTTCGCCTCCGGTAGAATGAATCGTTACGCCAAAGGATTTCAACTCGGCAATCAATTCTTCGGTTCCGTTGATGATGGCTGAAATTACTTCGGCCGGAATTAAGTTCTTGTTTCTACCGATGGTAGAAGACAATAAAATATTATCGGTAGCACCAACACACAATAAATCGTCGATATTCATTATCAACGCATCTTGTGCAATGCCTTTCCAAACCGAAATATCTCCGGTTTCCTTCCAATACATATAGGCCAAAGAAGACTTAGTTCCGGCGCCGTCGGCATGCATAATCAGACAATAATTGTCGTCGTTGGTCAGGTAATCGGGAACGATTTTACAGAAAGCTTTTGGAAATAATCCTTTGTCGATGTTTTTGATGGCGTTGTGCACATCTTCTTTGGAAGCCGAAACTCCGCGTAGATTGTAGCGTTGACTGTTATCAGAGCTCATTTTGTATTGTTGTGTGTTGTGTCGCAAAGATAACTAAAGATTGCAGATTTAATAAGGCAGAAGACAGATTTTTGAAGTTAGTTTTCCAAAATCAAAATCTCTACTCTTCGATTTTCGTCTGCTTCGGTTTCATTGCGTTCCGGAATTTTATGAATAGGTCGGGAAACGCCAAAACCTTTGAATCTCATCCGCTTCCTATCAATCTTGTTGCGAAGTAAATAATTATAGATAGCCCGAGCCCGAGCCGTAGAGACATCGTTTTTATCGGTTTCGGTTTGGCAACAAATATGGCCTTGGATTTCTATTTTTAATTTCGGATTTTCCTCCATTGCACAAAGCAAATCATAGAGTATTGTTTCCGACTTGGGTACAATGCGCGCTGAATTATTAAAAAAATAAATATTGGGTAATTTGATGGTTTCACCTGCTTTTGAATTTTTGAGTTGTTTACTGAACTCGCTCTCGGTAATTTTGGCTTGAATTTCAGCATAAAAAATGGTCACTCTTCTATTCTCTGCTTGGATTTTGGACTGTTTAAAATCTTTCCCAAAAGCTATTTTTTCGAGGTTTATATTGAATTTCAAACCACTTTTCTCCAAAAGCTCACGGACACTTTCTATGCGTCTTTCGGCCAAGTGTTTGTTGTAATTTCTGGTGTCTATACTGTCACAAAAACCTAAGAGTTTTGTAATCTCAATGTCTTTGTTATTGGCTATCCATTCGTTAAGTGCTAAAATCGAACTTTGATTGGGAAAGTCTTTATTGAAATCGAAAAAAACCTCAAATTGCTTTTGGGTAAACCCAGAAATTGGCAGCAACAGCAACAATATGAGTCCGATTTTTTTCATCTTAATTTTCAAGAATTAAAATTTCCACACGTCGGTTTGCGGCGCGTTCTGCTTCATTTTTTTCCGGTATCGGATAAATGGGTTGTTTGCTCCCGAAACCTTTGTAAGATAATCGAGCCGGATAAATTTGGTTTGCCACCAAAAAGTTATAAATGGCTTTGGCTCTTTGCGTTGATAAATCCAAACGATCATTAGGCATACAACACAAATGACCTTGAATTTCTATTTTTAATTGGGAATTATTTTGCAGTACCAACAAGAGTTCATACAACTTTCCGCGTGATTCATTGACTACGGCAAAAGTGTTGATGATAAAATTGAGGTTTTCAATTTTTAACTTTTCGCCGGTTTTGGCTTTGTTAATTTGATTCATGAAAGCCCTATCCAGTTTGTATTCTGATTGGGTTCCGTTTGGATTCTCAAATACTAATTTTTCAGGAAAATCAATATCCGGTTTAGGTAAATCTTCTACAATCTTGACCGGTTTTAGGCCTAATATTTCCTCTTCGCGCGGAAGGTCTTTTTCTAAAATATAATAAATAGTGACTTTTCGGTTTTCGGATTTAACTAGAGACTGATTGAACTTTTCCCCAAAACTCAGCGTTTTAAAATCTTCCCTGATTTTGATTTGGTCTTTGACAATCTGAAAGACAAAATCGACTCTCTTTTGGGCCAAAGTATCATTGAATCCTGAAGTTCCGTCTTCGTCGGTAAACCCGTGAATGGCTACAATTTTATTGTTGTTGTTGGCCAGAATCCATTGATTTAGTTTATTAATTTCCTTTTTAGTCAATTCAAATTTATTGCTATCAAAGTAGAGACTTAATTGTTCTTGTGCCAATGCATTAGCGGTAATTAGCAGGATAAATACAATAATAATTTGGCGTAACATTGGTTGGGTTTTAGAATATAACGAAGTTACGGCATTTTTAATATAAAAACACCCGACAATTTTAAAAACTGTCGGGTGTCATACTAAGTAATTTTAGTGATTATCTTGTAAATAATAACTCTCTGTATTTGGTTAATGTCCAGATTTCGTCATCTACCAATAACTCTAATTTATCGCAATGCTCTCTGATTACTTCGAAGTAAGGCTTTACTTTATCGCAGTAAGCTTCGGCCATTTTTTGGGCATCGGTAAGAGCGTTAGCTTTTTTACGAGCTTCGGTCATGGCTTCTACATTCGAATTAATACCTTCGATATGCGCGGAAATTTCTTTGATTAGGAAGATTTGTTCTTTGGCAATTTTCTCGAAGTCTTTGCCAAAGATTTCTTTTAATCCACGTACGTTTTCGATTAAAGTATTTTGGTAACGAATCGCTGTAGGAATAACATGGTTACGAGCAATATCGCCCAAAACTCTGCCTTCGATTTGGATTTTTTTGGTGTATTCTTCCAATTCGATTTCGTAACGCGCTTCCACTTCAACGTGGTTCATTACGTTCAAATCTTTGAATAAATCCAAGGCTTTTTTAGACACTTTAGCTTTCAAAGCGGCCGGAGTAGTTTTATGATTGCTTAAGCCGCGTTTTTTAGCCTCTTTTTCCCAAGCATCGCTATAACCGTCGCCTTCAAAAAGGATGTTTTTGGTTTGCTTGATGTATTCTCTTAAGACGTTAAAAATAGCTTCGTCTTTCTTTAAATCTTTTTTCTCGATTAAAGCATCCACCTCTTTTTTGAATTCTTTTAATTGTTTGGCCACAATAGAATTCAAAGTCGTCATAGCATTGGCACAGTTAGCTGAAGAACCAACGGCACGGAATTCAAATTTATTTCCGGTGAAAGCAAATGGAGAAGTTCTGTTTCTATCGGTATTGTCCAACATTACATCCGGGATTTTGCCTACTACGTTTAATTTTAGGTCGGTTTTTTCTTCCGGAGATAATTTACCTTTAGAAACCCCTTCTAATTCAGCTAAAACTTTGGTCAATTGTTCTCCGATGAAAACCGAGATAATAGCGGGTGGCGCTTCATTAGCTCCCAATCTGTGATCATTACTGGCTGTAGCTATGGCAGCACGAAGTAATTCTTCATATTCTTGAACCGCTTTAATCGTGTTGATAAAGAAAGACAAGAATTGTAAATTACTCATAGGCGTTTTACTTGGAGACAATAAATTTACTCCAGTATCTGTAGCCAATGACCAGTTATTGTGCTTTCCAGAACCATTAACACCTTTAAAAGGTTTTTCGTGGAAAAGGACTTTAAAATCGTGACGTTCACCTACTTTAGACATTACATCCATTAATAGTGAATTGTGATCAACGGCTAAATTGGTTTCTTCAAAGATGGGAGCCAACTCAAATTGGTTTGGCGCTACTTCATTGTGACGTGTTTTAACCGGAATTCCCAATAACATACATTCTTCTTCCAATTCTCTCATATAATTTAAAGCACGAGACGGAATTGAACCAAAATAATGATCGTCTAATTGTTGCCCTTTCGCAGACGTATGACCTAATAAAGTTCTACCGGTCATGACTAAATCGGGACGCGAATTGGCTAATGAACTGTCAACTAAGAAATATTCTTGTTCCCAACCTAAAGTGGCGGTTACTTTTTTAACATTTTTATCGAAATATTTACATACTTCAGTGGCCGCTTCATCTACTGCATTTAAAGCGCGTAAAAGTGGAGTTTTATAATCTAAAGCTTCACCGGTGTAAGAAATGAAAACCGTAGGAATACACAAAGTCGTTCCAAAGATAAATGCCGGAGAAGTTGGATCCCAAGCGGTATATCCACGGGCTTCAAAGGTATTTCTGATTCCACCATTCGGGAAAGAAGAAGCATCAGGTTCTTGTTGAACCAATTGTCCACCACCGAATTTTTCAACCGGATCAGAACCGTCATAAGACGTTTCAAAGAAAGCATCATGCTTTTCTGCAGTTGTTCCTGTCAAAGGTTGAAACCAGTGAGTATAGTGAGTAACGCCCTTTGATAAAGCCCACTCTTTCATTCCCATAGCGATATAATCTGCTAGCTTTCTGTCAATTTTAGTTCCGTGCTGTACCGCATCTTTTACTCCTTTATAAGCATCCGAAGTTAAATATTGCTTCATTGCTTTATCATTAAACACATTTGAACCAAAAAGTGCTGATTTTTTTTCAGCTTCTTCAAATTTTACAGGCTTTCTGCCTGATGCATCTTTTAATGCTTGAAAACGTAAAGTTGACATAAAATTAGTTTTAAAAAAGTTATACCCTATTAATTTAATGCAAATATAGCAATATTTTTAATTTAAAATAAACATACCCTATTTTTTTAGGGGTCAATTTACAAAATTATTAAAAATTTGCTTTTATATTATTTTTGTTAGGCTGTAGTTAATAATTGCGCTTAGACCATTCAAACTCCTATATTTGTAGCAACTAAATAAATGCATCATGATAGTTTGGATAATTTTTCTGGCCTTAATCTTCCTATTTCTTGCCCTTGATTTGGGGGTATTTAACAAAAACCCTCACATTATCAAACCTAAAGAAGCCGGAATTTGGACCGGAATTTGGGTTTCCCTCTCATTTATTTTCAGTATTGTAGTGGGTTGGATTTACAAGAACGGACTTATTGCCAATCCAACTGACATAACACCGGCTGTAGCTTCCATGAAGTTTATTACTGGTTACCTTATTGAATTATCCTTGAGTGTGGATAATATTTTTGTCATTGCGGTGATATTCGCTTCTTTTAAAATTCCGCAAAAATACCAACATCGGGTTTTGTTTTGGGGAATTTTGGGTGCCATCGTATTCCGAGGGCTTATGATTTTCTTTGGTGTGATTTTAATTAACAAATTCAGTTGGATGACCTATTTATTTGGTGCATTCTTAATTTTTACAGCTGTTAAGATGTTATTTAAAGGTGATGAAGAAGAGTTTAATCCAAAAAAATCATTTGTTTACAGAAACTTACGAAAAATCATTCCGATTACCAGTCATGCTGATGGTGAACATTTTTTTGTAAAAAGAAGACACATAACTGCTGCAACACCTCTTTTTGTAGCCTTGATAGTAATTGAAGTAATGGATATGCTTTTTGCTTTGGATAGTGTGCCTGCAATTTTAGCCATTACGTCTGATCCATTTTTAGTCTTTAGTTCTAATATTTTTGCCATATTAGGTTTACGTTCTATGTATTTCTTTTTGGCTAATATGTTGGAAAGATTTAGTTATCTTGAATATAGTTTGATCGCTATACTGACCTTTGTTGGTATTAAAATGTTGATCATTCATTATTATAAATTCCCTGAATGGGTTTCTTTAGGTTTTATTGCGCTCTCTTTATTAGCAGGTATTGTTATCTCTATTAGAAAAAATGACTCTAATTAACTTTGAATTATTTAAATAAAAAAACCTCTTCAAAAAATGAAGAGGTTTTTTATTGACTTATTTAAAGATTATCTTTTAATTACTTTAAGAGTTCGAACTTCTTCTCCCTGAGTAACAACTACATTGTAAACTCCAGAAGGATATCTGTCGCCAATTCTTAAATCTGATGATTCTCTTGGATTTACATCATGTGTTTCGATTAGTCTTCCAACCATATCATAAACTGCAATGAGAACTTTACTATCATTAGTAGTTAACAAACTCACATTAAAGTTATCAGTATAAGGGTTTGGATAAATCTTAACGTTCATAACATCTTTAGTGGTTGTCGCACTAGAATCTTGTCTAATGGCTGTCTCAACTGTTTCGTATGACATTGTCGTACCTACAAAAACTCTACATCCGTCAAACCCTCTATTGATAGCATCAACCGCGGCATTAACTTGACTAGCCGTAACATTTCCAATGTTTTCACCTCCTAATGCTCTGTTGGCTAGTACAAATAAATTACTTACTGTAGCTCCGCCATTGGCATCAAGATAATCAATTACCGGTTGAGGTATTGTAAAGAGTTGTTCGGTGCCTAACATAGGCTCGGACGAACCACAAACCTCAGTATCTGCTGTCACAAAAGTATTTGTCAAACCAAAATCACCTATTTGAGAGTTCAATCTTGTATTAAAGAACAATGTCATAGTCTGACTTAACAAATTATTATTGATTTTGCCTCTTTGAGAACCACTTGCATTAAGTGGATCGTTATCACTCCATGTAGAAGCCACTGAATATGTTGAGTATCCAATTAAAGATCTTGGAGTTCCTCCACCAGGTAACATTCTGAATATATTGTTACTGGTTACATCGGCCAAAGTCAATTTGAAATAATTTCCTGTTGCAATACTTCCAAAGTCGAATTCGCCTTCTTCTATAGTCAATGCATTTATCATAATAGCTCTAGCATTAGTTGTGGTTCCCTCCGGAGTACATGCTGCTCCTTTTGGATTTCCATAATAACCTTGCGTATAAGTACAATAAGCACATTCATTAATGTAGAATCTCGCTGTACATGAAACTGATTGACAATTATCCGTAACAGTGAAAGTTATAATCAACGGTTCACCCGGAGCTGGCATTTGAAATTGTGACAAGTCTGTTACTGTTGCATTAGCACATCCACCTGTGTATCCAAATGAATCTCTCCATTGAATGAATAATGCTGCTGCATCATCCCCACATTCAACCACTCTATCAGCCGGACATGAAATTTCTAGCTTAGTAGCCGGAACTACTGTGAATGATTCGGTCACATCTGCTTCAGTACATAAATCATTAACTACATAAGTTACTGTAGTAGTTCCACCACTACATAATGGCGGTGCTACAGGTTGACCATAATCTCCAACCGGTGCGCATCCACCAGTTACAGTAAATTGACTTAACCAAGTTGCAAATGCTGCATCAACTGCTGCTTGATCTGCATAATCACATGAATTAATAACAGTTGAGTCTGGTGAATTCAATACAAGTGCCGGAGCTGGTGTGATTGTAAACGTTCTTGTTACTGTTGATGTCTCATAACACTTATCAGTTACAGTATAAGTTACTGTGGTTGTTCCGCCACAAGCACTCGGTGCGCTTACTTGTCCATAGCTTCCGCTTGGAGCACAGCCACCACTTACTGTAAAGCCTCCTAACCAACTTGCAAACGCTGCATTTACTGCCGCTTGGTCTGCATAGGCACAAGCACTTGTTGAGCTTGCTGTTGGTGCATTTACTTGTACAGCCGGAGCTGGTGTGATTGTAAACGTTCTTGTTACTGTTGATGTCTCATAACACTTATCAGTTACAGTATAAGTTACTGTGGTTGTTCCGCCACAAGCACTCGGTGCGCTTACTTGTCCATAGCTTCCGCTTGGAGCACAGCCACCACTTACTGTAAATCCACCTAACCAACTTGCAAACGCTGCATTTACTGCCGCTTGGTCTGCATAAGCACAAGCACTTGTTGAGCTTGCTGTTGGTGCATTTACTTGTACAGCCGGAGCTGGTGTGATTGTAAACGTTCTTGTTACTGTTGATGTCTCATAACACTTATCAGTTACAGTATAAGTTACTGTGGTTGTTCCGCCACAAGCACTCGGTGCGCTTACTTGTCCATAGCTTCCGCTTGGAGCACAGCCACCACTTACTGTAAATCCACCTAACCAACTTGCAAACGCTGCATTTACTGCCGCTTGGTCTGCATAAGCACAAGCACTTGTTGAGCTTGCTGTTGGTGCATTTACTTGTACAGCCGGAGCTGGTGTGATTGTAAACGTTCTTGTTACTGTTGATGTCTCATAACACTTATCAGTTACAGTATAAGTTACTGTAGTTGTTCCGCCACAAGCACTCGGTGCGCTTACTTGTCCATAGCTTCCGCTTGGAGCACAGCCACCACTTACTGTAAAGCCTCCTAACCAACTTGCAAATGCTGCATTTACTGCCGCTTGGTCTGCATAGGCACAAGCACTTGTTGAGCTTGCTGTTGGTGCATTTACTTGTACAGCCGGAGCTGGTGTGATTGTAAACGTTCTTGTTACTGTTGATGTCTCATAACACTTATCAGTTACAGTATAAGTTACTGTGGTTGTTCCGCCACAAGCACTCGGTGCGCTTACTTGTCCATAGCTTCCGCTTGGAGCACAGCCACCACTTACTGTAAATCCACCTAACCAACTTGCAAACGCTGCATTTACTGCCGCTTGGTCTGCATAAGCACAAGCACTTGTTGAGCTTGCTGTTGGTGCATTTACTTGTACAGCCGGAGCTGGTGTGATTGTAAACGTTCTTGTTACTGTTGATGTCTCATAACACTTATCAGTTACAGTATAAGTTACTGTGGTTGTTCCGCCACAAGCACTCGGTGCGCTTACTTGTCCATAGCTTCCGCTTGGAGCACAGCCACCACTTACTGTAAATCCACCTAACCAACTTGCAAACGCTGCATTTACTGCCGCTTGGTCTGCATAAGCACAAGCACTTGTTGAGCTTGCTGTTGGTGCATTTACTTGTACAGCCGGAGCTGGTGTGATTGTAAACGTTCTTGTTACTGTTGATGTCTCATAACACTTATCAGTTACAGTATAAGTTACTGTGGTTGTTCCGCCACAAGCACTCGGTGCGCTTACTTGTCCATAGCTTCCGCTTGGAGCACAGCCACCACTTACTGTAAAGCCTCCTAACCAACTTGCAAATGCTGCATTTACTGCCGCTTGGTCTGCATAGGCACAAGCACTTGTTGAGCTTGCTGTTGGTGCATTTACTTGTACAGCCGGAGCTGGTGTGATTGTAAACGTTCTTGTTACTGTTGATGTCTCATAACACTTATCAGTTACAGTATAAGTTACTGTGGTTGTTCCGCCACAAGCACTCGGTGCGCTTACTTGTCCATAGCTTCCGCTTGGAGCACAGCCACCACTTACTGTAAATCCACCTAACCAACTTGCAAACGCTGCATTTACTGCCGCTTGGTCTGCATAGGCACAAGCACTTGTTGAGCTTGCTGTTGGTGCATTTACTTGTACAGCCGGAGCTGGTGTGATTGTAAACGTTCTTGTTACTGTTGATGTCTCATAACACTTATCAGTTACAGTATAAGTTACTGTGGTTGTTCCGCCACAAGCACTCGGTGCGCTTACTTGTCCATAGCTTCCGCTTGGAGCACAGCCACCACTTACTGTAAATCCACCTAACCAACTTGCAAACGCTGCATTTACTGCCGCTTGGTCTGCATAAGCACAAGCACTTGTTGAGCTTGCTGTTGGTGCATTTACTTGTACAGCCGGAGCTGGTGTGATTGTAAACGTTCTTGTTACTGTTGATGTCTCATAACACTTATCAGTTACAGTATAAGTTACTGTGGTTGTTCCGCCACAAGCACTCGGTGCGCTTACTTGTCCATAGCTTCCGCTTGGAGCACAGCCACCACTTACTGTAAATCCACCTAACCAACTTGCAAACGCTGCATTTACTGCCGCTTGGTCTGCATAAGCACAAGCACTTGTTGAGCTTGCTGTTGGTGCATTTACTTGTACAGCCGGAGCTGGTGTGATTGTAAACGTTCTTGTTACTGTTGATGTCTCATAACACTTATCAGTTACAGTATAAGTTACTGTAGTTGTTCCGCCACAAGCACTCGGTGCGCTTACTTGTCCATAGCTTCCGCTTGGAGCACAGCCACCACTTACTGTAAATCCACCTAACCAACTTGCAAACGCTGCATTTACTGCCGCTTGGTCTGCATAGGCACAAGCACTTGTTGAGCTTGCTGTTGGTGCATTTACTTGTACAGCCGGAGCTGGTGTGATTGTAAACGTTCTTGTTACTGTTGATGTCTCATAACACTTATCAGTTACAGTATAAGTTACTGTAGTTGTTCCGCCACAAGCACTCGGTGCGCTTACTTGTCCATAGCTTCCGCTTGGAGCACAGCCACCACTTACTGTAAATCCACCTAACCAACTTGCAAACGCTGCATTTACTGCCGCTTGGTCTGCATAGGCACAAGCACTTGTTGAGCTTGCTGTTGGTGCATTTACTTGTACAGCCGGAGCTGGTGTGATTGTAAACGTTCTTGTTACTGTTGATGTCTCATAACACTTATCAGTTACAGTATAAGTTACTGTAGTTGTTCCGCCACAAGCACTCGGTGCGCTTACTTGTCCATAGCTTCCGCTTGGAGCACAGCCACCACTTACTGTAAAGCCTCCTAACCAACTTGCAAACGCTGCATTTACTGCCGCTTGGTCTGCATAGGCACAAGCACTTGTTGAGCTTGCTGTTGGTGCATTTACTTGTACAGCCGGAGCTGGTGTGATTGTAAACGTTCTTGTTACTGTTGATGTCTCATAACACTTATCAGTTACAGTATAAGTTACTGTAGTTGTTCCGCCACAAGCACTCGGTGCGCTTACTTGTCCATAGCTTCCGCTTGGAGCACAGCCACCACTTACTGTAAATCCACCTAACCAACTTGCAAACGCTGCATTTACTGCCGCTTGGTCTGCATAGGCACAAGCACTTGTTGAGC
Source organism: Flavobacterium sp. IMCC34852 (assembly GCF_030643905.1). NCBI lineage: Bacteria > Pseudomonadati > Bacteroidota > Flavobacteriia > Flavobacteriales > Flavobacteriaceae > Flavobacterium > Flavobacterium rivulicola. Next base: position 2,869,525 of record NZ_CP121446.1, read on the forward strand.
TTGCTGTTGGTGCATTTACTTGTACAGCCGGAGCTGGTGTGATTGTAAACGTTCTTGTTACTGTTGATGTCTCATAACACTTATCAGTTACAGTATAAGTTACTGTAGTTGTTCCGCCACAAGCACTCGGTGCGCTTACTTGTCCATAGCTTCCGCTTGGAGCACAGCCACCACTTACTGTAAAGCCTCCTAACCAACTTGCAAACGCTGCATTTACTGCCGCTTGGTCTGCATAAGCACAAGCACTTGTTGAGCTTGCTGTTGGTGCATTTACTTGTACAGCCGGAGCTGGTGTGATTGTAAACGTTCTTGTTACTGTTGATGTCTCATAACACTTATCAGTTACAGTATAAGTTACTGTGGTTGTTCCGCCACAAGCACTCGGTGCGCTTACTTGTCCATAGCTTCCGCTTGGAGCACAGCCACCACTTACTGTAAAGCCTCCTAACCAACTTGCAAACGCTGCATTTACTGCCGCTTGGTCTGCATAGGCACAAGCACTTGTTGAGCTTGCTGTTGGTGCATTTACTTGTACAGCCGGAGCTGGTGTGATTGTAAACGTTCTTGTTACTGTTGATGTCTCATAACACTTATCAGTTACAGTATAAGTTACTGTAGTTGTTCCGCCACAAGCACTCGGTGCGCTTACTTGTCCATAGCTTCCGCTTGGAGCACAGCCACCACTTACTGTAAAGCCTCCTAACCAACTTGCAAACGCTGCATTTACTGCCGCTTGGTCTGCATAGGCACAAGCACTTGTTGAGCTTGCTGTTGGTGCATTTACTTGTACAGCCGGAGCTGGTGTGATTGTAAACGTTCTTGTTACTGTTGATGTCTCATAACACTTATCAGTTACAGTATAAGTTACTGTGGTTGTTCCGCCACAAGCACTCGGTGCGCTTACTTGTCCATAGCTTCCGCTTGGAGCACAGCCACCACTTACTGTAAATCCACCTAACCAACTTGCAAACGCTGCATTTACTGCCGCTTGGTCTGCATAGGCACAAGCACTTGTTGAGCTTGCTGTTGGTGCATTTACTTGTACAGCCGGAGCTGGTGTGATTGTAAACGTTCTTGTTACTGTTGATGTCTCATAACACTTATCAGTTACAGTATAAGTTACTGTGGTTGTTCCGCCACAAGCACTCGGTGCGCTTACTTGTCCATAGCTTCCGCTTGGAGCACAGCCACCACTTACTGTAAATCCACCTAACCAACTTGCAAACGCTGCATTTACTGCCGCTTGGTCTGCATAAGCACAAGCACTTGTTGAGCTTGCTGTTGGTGCATTTACTTGTACAGCCGGAGCTGGTGTGATTGTAAACGTTCTTGTTACTGTTGATGTCTCATAACACTTATCAGTTACAGTATAAGTTACTGTGGTTGTTCCGCCACAAGCACTCGGTGCGCTTACTTGTCCATAGCTTCCGCTTGGAGCACAGCCACCACTTACTGTAAATCCACCTAACCAACTTGCAAACGCTGCATTTACTGCCGCTTGGTCTGCATAAGCACAAGCACTTGTTGAGCTTGCTGTTGGTGCATTTACTTGTACAGCCGGAGCTGGTGTGATTGTAAACGTTCTTGTTACTGTTGATGTCTCATAACACTTATCAGTTACAGTATAAGTTACTGTAGTTGTTCCGCCACAAGCACTCGGTGCGCTTACTTGTCCATAGCTTCCGCTTGGAGCACAGCCACCACTTACTGTAAATCCACCTAACCAACTTGCAAACGCTGCATTTACTGCCGCTTGGTCTGCATAGGCACAAGCACTTGTTGAGCTTGCTGTTGGTGCATTTACTTGTACAGCCGGAGCTGGTGTGATTGTAAACGTTCTTGTTACTGTTGATGTCTCATAACACTTATCAGTTACAGTATAAGTTACTGTAGTTGTTCCGCCACAAGCACTCGGTGCGCTTACTTGTCCATAGCTTCCGCTTGGAGCACAGCCACCACTTACTGTAAATCCACCTAACCAACTTGCAAACGCTGCATTTACTGCCGCTTGGTCTGCATAGGCACAAGCACTTGTTGAGCTTGCTGTTGGTGCATTTACTTGTACAGCCGGAGCTGGTGTGATTGTAAACGTTCTTGTTACTGTTGATGTCTCATAACACTTATCAGTTACAGTATAAGTTACTGTAGTTGTTCCGCCACAAGCACTCGGTGCGCTTACTTGTCCATAGCTTCCGCTTGGAGCACAGCCACCACTTACTGTAAAGCCTCCTAACCAACTTGCAAACGCTGCATTTACTGCCGCTTGGTCTGCATAGGCACAAGCACTTGTTGAGCTTGCTGTTGGTGCATTTACTTGTACAGCCGGAGCTGGTGTGATTGTAAACGTTCTTGTTACTGTTGATGTCTCATAACACTTATCAGTTACAGTATAAGTTACTGTAGTTGTTCCGCCACAAGCACTCGGTGCGCTTACTTGTCCATAGCTTCCGCTTGGAGCACAGCCACCACTTACTGTAAATCCACCTAACCAACTTGCAAACGCTGCATTTACTGCCGCTTGGTCTGCATAGGCACAAGCACTTGTTGAGCTTGCTGTTGGTGCATTTACTTGTACAGCCGGAGCTGGTGTGATTGTAAACGTTCTTGTTACTGTTGATGTCTCATAACACTTATCAGTTACAGTATAAGTTACTGTAGTTGTTCCGCCACAAGCACTCGGTGCGCTTACTTGTCCATAGCTTCCGCTTGGAGCACAGCCACCACTTACTGTAAAGCCTCCTAACCAACTTGCAAACGCTGCATTTACTGCCGCTTGGTCTGCATAAGCACAAGCACTTGTTGAGCTTGCTGTTGGTGCATTTACTTGTACAGCCGGAGCTGGTGTGATTGTAAACGTTCTTGTTACTGTTGATGTCTCATAACACTTATCAGTTACAGTATAAGTTACTGTGGTTGTTCCGCCACAAGCACTCGGTGCGCTTACTTGTCCATAGCTTCCGCTTGGAGCACAGCCACCACTTACTGTAAAGCCTCCTAACCAACTTGCAAACGCTGCATTTACTGCCGCTTGGTCTGCATAGGCACAAGCACTTGTTGAGCTGCTATCAGGAGATGTAACAGTAACCGCTGGTGCAGCTGTAATAGTGAAAGTAGCAGAGCATGAAGCTTGCTTTCCACAATCATCTGAGGCACTAAAATTAACCGTTACACTTCCCCCTGCACACAAATTTGGAGCAGAAAGATTTTGTAAACCCGAAGTAACTAAAGTACCATTTCCGCCAGAAGCTGTGAATCCTGCTAACCAGTTGTTGAATGCAGTAACTACTGCTGCTTGGTCTGCATAAGCACAAGCACTTGTTGAGCTGTTTTGCGGACAATTGATAACAATTGGAATTACAGGAATTACAGTAACTGTTACAGGTTTAATGTCTGCACAATTTGCTGAAGTAGTTACTTTAATATAATATGTTCCTGATGCTGATATAGCACTAGGGTTATTTAATGGTATAGTTGCTTCCGCATTTGTCCAATAAGACAAAGTTCCTCCTTGAAGATCACTACCTGATGTTACAGCAGGCAATGTTAAATCAACAGTTAGTGGAGCACAAACAGGTGCCGGATTATTAGTCACTAATGTTGGGTTAGGATTAACCGTTAAAGTTCCAGAACCCGAACCTGAACAAGTTCCATTTGATACTGACACAGAATAGCTACCAGCCACGGTTGCATTAAAACTTGCAACGTTACCCGGATTATTGGCTCCTAAAGGAACAGTCCATGTATAAGTGTAGGTTCCTGATGGGCTTGGTGTTGCGGTAATGGTTACCGCAGGATCATTAGCACATTTTGAAGGTGAATTTACCGTAACTGTTGGAGAGTCTATGATTGTTACCAAAGTTGGCCTTCCAATCTCAATTTGACATTCTGACAAAGTATTGGTTGCAATAACATAATAACTTCCCGCGGGTAAGTTAGACCATGTTATAGTTCCACCATTGCCTAATTGGGCAACCTGAACATTAGCATCATTTGAATTATTAACTAACTGGTAACTTACCAAAGTTTCAGAACTTGCCATTGTAATTGTTCCGCTATTCGGAACTGAACTACAGAACGAACTACCAACTAATGTTTTTGGTTCTGGGACTGAGCCAAATCTACCTCTCGCTAAGTCTTCTAATGAAGCTGTAAGCGATTGTGACTGTCTTGTTTCTGCTAAGAAAGTACCTAAACAAACACTCAAATTAAAGTTTATACTACTTAAATCAATAAATCCCTCAAAGAAAGAGGAATCAGGATAGGTTCCTGGATCGCCAAATTTAGGCACATAATTCCATGATGGCGGTGAGTTTACCGTTCCCACATTTACCCTTGCATCCAAACCAGATGTTGGTAATGGGATTGGTGTTGGATCTAAAGCACCATTGGTCCATCTGTAGGCATTAATATCTGCTACTGCACCACCGTTAACGAAGTGACTAATCATCAAGATATCCCCTTCAACATGCTGTCCGCTAAAGCCACCACTAGTGACTCCTAACTTTCCGACACTGTCTTGTAAAATCCAAAATCCTATAGCTGAGTCACCATTATTGGCTCTTCTATCAGCAAAGAAATACAATTTGGATCCGTCAAAATAATAACCCACATTGGCCATGTTGTTTTTGTCATTGGCTCCGTTGGTAGTCCAAGCCCATTGATTAATCGGTTGGATATCTTTGGAACCTAAAGTCCAAATGTCATCCGTACTGTCAATCGGGTCGGTAATTCTGGCTTTTATCCCTCCGGGAGAAGCCAATAATGTTCCCCAATCACTCGGGTTACCGTCTAGGGTAATCTGAGCAGTTGAAATGTTAGAAAATAAAAAAAGTATAAGCAACATCAAAATGCTGATCATACCTTTGTTTTTAGTAGTACTCTTTGTTGCCGAGTAACTACTATCTAAAGCATTGGCTTTAGAAAAATCTAACTTAAAACCATTTTCCCCTCGACTAACGACACAGTCTTCGCTACAGGGGAATTCCAAAAACTTTAAAAAAGTAGTGTTTTTCATAATGTTAAGTATTTTTTTAATACCACATCATGAATAGATTAAAGTTTAAACTTTCTTTGGAAGAAAAATTAAAGATCAAAAAATAATCATTAATTCCTCGAGAAAAAAATCAGTGTAGATTTCAATTGGGACTATAAAATTAGACAGAATTGTAAATAAATGTTAAAAAAGGTGTAAGTTTTCTACGAACATTTGCTTTTAATCGACCAAATGCACAAATGAGTGCAAAAATTGAAATCGATTTAACATAAATTTTATAAAGCTTCAACCCCAAACTCTATAAATCATTGATATATCATTTGAATTTAACATTATCAGTATACCAGCTAATTTAGAGTGACAACCTGTAGGTTCTTCTTCTTCTGAAAGTAACCGGGTCAAAATGCTTCCACATATTGTGGATGGCATGATTATCTTCGAGTTCCGGAGTTCGAACACATTGAAGAATTCCTTTCTGTTTGAAAGTATTGTAGTATTCATTGAAAATTATAGCTGTAACGCCTTTGCTTTGGTACTCAGGATCAATTCCGATTAAATAAAACAACACTTCTTTACTCTCTTTTTTGGCTTTGAGCAAATGATAAAAACCAAAAGGAAACAGTTTCCCATTGGCTTTTTGCAGTGCTCTTGAAAAACTCGGCATCACAATACTAAAAGCGACAATATTATCCTGCTTATCTAAAACAAACTTTATATACTCCGGATTGATAAAACTGATGTATTTTTTCTTGAAGTATTCCTTTTGAACATCGGTTATAGCAACAAAAGAAGACAAGTTAGCATAACTGGCATTGAACAAATCAAACATCTTGTCTACGTATGGCATAATGTCTTTATTGTTATTAAAATTAAGCGCTCTTAAGCCATAACGACTCTTAATGAGTTCATTAGCTTTTAGAAATAACTCGGGTTTAACATTAGAGAAAGGAAATTTATTCTCGAGGTATTCTTTTTCTTTTACATACCCCAATTGTTCCAGATGCTCTTTATAATAGGGAAAATTGTACCACGTAATCATGGAACCGATTTCATCAAAACCTTCGGTTAAAACGCCGACTTTATCCAAATTAGAAAAACCCATCGGTCCTTCGACATATTCTAAATTATGAGTTCTTCCTAATTCATAAACCTTTTCCAGCAAGGCTTTGGTCACTTCAATATCATCAATTACATCCCACCAACCAAAACGCACTTTTTTCTTTTGTTGGTCATTGACTTCATTCCAATTGATGATAGCCGCAATTCTACCTACCACTTTATTGTCTTTGTAAGCCAAATAAAAATAAGCTTCTGCCGAAGTGAACGCAGGATTTTTAGTCTTATCAAAAGTTTCTAGTTCATCACTAATCAATGGCGGAACCCAATAAGGATGGTTTTTATATAGCGTAAAAGGAAACTTGACGTATTCTTGAATTAGCTTTTTAGTATTGGCTTCTATTACAGTAATCATTATGGTTTAGTATTTTCTAATTCTACTTCGTCTTTGCGTTTTTTACCTTTGTCTTTTTTAGATTTTTTATCTTTCATCTTCTTATCCTCTTTCTCGCTTTTGATACGTTTGTAATTGGTTTCATAATTACTGTCGAAACGCCATGACATTCCGAAACCGCCATGCATGATAGCCGGAGTATCTTTTATGTTTTTGGCCAAATAAGCATCTAATTGGATATTCTCTCTTATCAAATAAGCTGCCCCCAATCGCCCAAGCACATCGGCATAAAAGTCACTTTTATAAGACTGAACTTCTAAAAATCCGGACCAACGCATATTGAATCCTCTGGTCATCGTGGTAATCCATCCTAATGTTGGATAGTCGGTCATGTATTTGTCGGCGATGATGTTATTCACCCAAACCCATTTGCTCCCAAAATGATTCTGAGTAATCACCATCAATTTCGGACTAATCACCGGATCGCTTTCAAAAGTAAATGGATTATTACCCAAATTCAAATTAAAACCGCCATAAACAGCCACGGCCGGAATAAATTGTTTCCAACTGAACTTATGATTGGCTTTCCAACTGTACACATTTGGTTTGTCATCTTTCAACTGAACAAACGGATCATAAACCAAATATTTGGCGCCCAAGGTAAACTGCTTAAATCCGCCACGAGTATCTTCAACTAAAGGTGCTGTATACCAATCATATTGGTATTGGGTCTCTAAATTAAATTCAAACTGATCAAAAAAAGCACCATATCGCACACTTAATTCTGTCCCGAAACCATTGGCTTCGTAACGAGATATATCGTGTTTTTCCTGAATGCCGAACAAACCGCCTTCAGCTTGAATTACAGTTTTTCCAACAGAGAAAGCCGACATTGATTTTCCGGGACGATTTGAATTAATGATATCGGTATATTGGGCGTATTGTTTAGTTGAAATCAACAAAAAACCAACAATTAAAAGTGATTTTATCCTTAGCATAACAGTATAGATTTGTAGATATATAGTCTTCCAAAAGTAATACAATTTATCATTTATTTAAGAGGTTAAAGCGAATTTTACATTGTGGAATTTAGTATTTTTGACAAAAATTTTATTCCCATTATGGAAACTGCATCTATGCCCGGCTTTATCAGAACTATATTATGGATAATAGCCATTTATTACATCGTTAAATTTTTAGCCCGATTGTTTTTACCGGTTGTAGCCAAAAAAGTGGTCGAAAAAGCTGCCCAACAATTCCAACAACAGCAGCAGCAATACCAACAGCAACAACAAGCTCAAAACCCTAAAACAGAAAAGCCAAAAGAGAAAAAAATCGTAGGTGATTATATTGATTTCGAAGAAATTAAGTAATTTCCCCTTGACAACCTAAACCAAAAACATGAAACAAATTCAAAAGTTTTATCCCCATTTATTAGCCATTCTTGGTTTCATCTTAGTTTCTTTACTCTATTTTTATCCGGTTTTACAAGGCAAAAAAATATACCAACACGACATCGTGCAATACACCGGTATGGCCAAAGAACAAAACGATTTCAGAGCCGAATATGACACCGAACCTTATTGGACCAACGCTTCCTTTGGAGGAATGCCAACCTATCAATCGGGAGCCAAATACCCGCATGATTATATTGGTAAACTTGATGATTTGTTGCGATTTTTACCCAGACCGGCTGATTATTTATTTCTTTATTTCTTAGGATTTTACGGATTGCTACTCACTTTGAGAATTAATCCGCTGAAAGCATTTTTCGGCGCTTTGGCTTTTGGATTATCGACTTATTTGATTGTAATTATCGGCGTCGGACACAATGCTAAAGCGCATGCTATAGCCTATATGCCATTAGTCATCGCCGGATTTATATTGGTTTTTCGAAAGAAATATTTGCATGGCGGAATCTTAACGATGCTCGCCGTTGCCTTGGAAATTACGGCCAATCACTTCCAGATGACTTATTACTTGTTCTTGCTTTTAATAGTAATGAGCTTTTATTTTTTATACCGATTATACCAAGAAAAAGACCTCAAGGCCTTGCCTAAAATTATAGCCACTTTTCTAATTGCCGTGACTTTAGCCGTTGGTGCCAATGCAACCAGTTTAATGGCTACCAAAGAGTACGCCGATTTCAGTATCCGCGGTAAAAGCGAATTGACTACCAATCCTGATGGCTCCAAGAAAGAAGCGAACATCTCAATGGACAGAGAGTACATCACAGAGTATAGTTATGGCGTAAGCGAAAGTTTGAATTTAATTGCGCCGAGACTTTTTGGCGGTGGCAACGGGCAGAAACTTTCAGAAGATTCACATGTCTATAATTTTATGCTGGAATACGGCGCCCAACCCGAAGAAGCCAAAGAAATTACCGAAAGTTACGGAATAACTTATTGGGGAGATCAACCGCAAGTAGCCGCACCGGCTTACATTGGCGCGATTGTTTTCTTCCTTTTTGTGTTGGCCCTATACCACGACAAACGCAAAATAAAATATGCGTTTCTCGCCGGAGCCATTTTTTCTTTACTGCTTTCTTGGGGTAAAAACTTCTCGCTGTTAACGGATTTCTTCATCGATTATGTGCCTGCTTATGACAAGTTCAGAGCGGTTTCTTCGATTCAGGTTATATTGGAATTGTGTATTCCGGTACTGGCCATCATGGGATTGCAATCGTTTTTTACCACTGATAAAGAAAAACAATGGCCAAGTTTATGGAAAACCGCCGCTACCAGTTTAGGATTAATTGTAGTGTTGTTTTTAGCGAAAGGCATGTTCAGTTTTGTTGGTGATATTGACAGCCAATTGGCACAAGCTTTACAAAGTCATCCCGATAAATCCTTTGGAACCGCCTTTTTAGAAGCGCTGAGAGAAGATCGAAAAGATTTGTATTCGGCCGATTTATTGCGTTCCGGTTTCTTAATGTTGGTGACTTTTGGCGCACTTTACCTGTATACCAAAAACAAGTTGGCACAAAACACAGCGGTTATCATCATCGGCGTTTTTATGGTAGGCGATTTGTTTTTTGTGGATAAAAACTATGTAAGTAATGACGGAAAACAATTCAGAAGTGCCCGTGAAGTAGATGTACCATTCGAACCCACAGCAGCCGATTCACTGATTTTAGCAGACAAATCTATCTTTAGAGTTTACGAATTGGATGGTGGTTTACACAGTCCGAGATCCTCCTATTTCCACAAATCGGTTGGTGGTTACAGTGCCGTAAGACCAAGACGCTTCGAAGAAGTGTACACTCATTTGATTGAAAAAAGCATGAACACTTTGGGTGAAAATGTTGACCCAAAAACACTTTCCTTAACCAAAAGTATTCCGGTTTTGGATGTCTTTAATATCAAATATTTAATCATCGGTACCGAACAAGGCGATATTCCGGTTACGAATCCGTTCCACAATGGCAATGCTTGGTTTGTGAAGGAATTGAAATACGTTAATTCTGCTGATGAGGAATTAAAAACCTTAGGCAATTTGGACACCAAAAATGTCGCTATAATGAACAAAAAACCAGATGGTTTAGGAATTTATAAAATTGCCCCTAAGGCTAACAGAACGTTTACAACCGACAGCACAGCTTCCATCAAATTAGACGAATACAAACCCAATTATTTGAAATATACTTCAAATAACAACCAAGATGGTTTCGCCGTGTTCTCCGAAATCTATTACAAAGACGGTTGGAAAGCAACTATTGACGGAAAAGAAACTCGAATTTACAAAGTTGATTATACTTTGAGAGGAATCGAAATCCCGAAAGGCAAACACAACATCGAATTCAAATTTGAACCGCAAGTCGTGAAAACCGGTAGCACTATCGCCCTATTCAGTTCGATTGGAATGTTGTTGGTGGTAATTGGCGTGGTTTATTTTGAACAAAAAGGCAAGAAAACTGAGTAATGTCTGAACCCAAAAAACTCCTAATCATCACTTATTATTGGCCACCGGCCGGTGGACCGGGCGTACAGCGTTGGTTAAAGTTTGTCAAGTATTTGCCGGAGTTCAACGTTCAGCCGATTGTGTATGTTCCTGAAAATCCAACGTATCCTATTATTGATAACGGTTTGCAAAGCGAGGTTTCGGAAAAAGCGATTATCCTGAAAAACAAAATCTTTGAACCTTACGGTTTGGCTTCGTTTTTTAGCAAAAACAAAACCAAAAAAATCAGTTCAGGCATTATTCCCAATCAAAAAAAACAATCGTTTTTAGAGAAAACTTTGCTTTGGGTACGCGGCAATATTTTTATCCCTGATGCACGGTTTCTTTGGGTCAAACCTTCGGTGAAATATTTGACTAAATATATTCAGGAAAACAATATTGACACGATTGTAACTTCAGGTCCGCCACATAGTTTGCACTTGATTGGTTTGCAATTAAAGAAAGATTTAGGCGTGAAATGGTTTGCCGATTTCCGCGATCCTTGGACGACTATTGGTTACCACAAAGCGTTGAAATTATCTTCTTCTGCCGAGAAAAAACACAAAGTATTAGAGAAAGAAGTTTTAACCTCAGCCGATACCATAATCGTAACGAGTAAAACCACCAAAACCGAATTTGAAGCGATTACATCCAAACCAATTGAAGTGATTACGAATGGTTACGATATCGAAAAAATCTCCAAACAACCTTTGGATGCGAAATTCACGTTGGCCCATATCGGTTCGTTTCTGTCGGAAAGAAATCCGAGAATCCTTTGGAAAGCCTTAAAAGAATTGACCAAAGAAAACAAAGACTTTAAAAACGATTTTCAACTCAAGCTAATCGGCGCCGTAAGTCAAGAAGTTTTAGATACGATTTCTGAATTCAAACTCAATGATTATGTATTGAATTTAGGTTACGTTTCTCACCAAGAAGCCGTTGAACACCAAAGGAAATCGCAGGTTTTATTGCTCATCGAAATCAATTCCGAAGACACCAAAAGCATCATCCCCGGAAAATTATTTGAATACATGGTTTCCGAAAGACCGATTATTGCGATTGGTCCGGAAAGTTCTGATTTTGCCGAAATCATCACTTCAACCAACACCGGCGTTTTCTTTACTTATGACGAAAAGGGAAAACTAAAAGCGCTACTTTTGAAATACTATCAGGAATACCAAAAGCAAAATTTAAAGGTTCACGCCGTTGGTTTGCAACAATATTCCAGAAAAAGTTTAACAGAGCAATTGTCTAAATTAATTTCGTAATTCATAATTCCTAATTCGTAATTTCAAAAAATGGGCATCGTCGTCAACCAATCCATCAAAAACACCATTATAACCTATATCGGGTTTGCGATTGGCGCGGCGAATACTTTGTTTATGTATCCGCATTTTTTGGGCGAGAAGTTTTATGGTTTAACCGGTTATATCTTGTCGTCAGCGAATATTATTTTTCCGTTGATGGCTTTTGGTGTTCACAACACCTTGGTCAAATTCTTCACCCAATACAAAACCGAAAAAGAAAAAAGCGAGTTCCTAACCTTTGTAATGATTCTACCGTTATTGGTACTCATTCCGTTAGGGCTTATCGGAACAATTTTCTACACCGATATCGCTTCATTTTTATCCCGAGAAAATCCTATCATCTCCGACTTCACTTGGCAAATTCCGGTGATTGGTTTGTGCATGGGGTATTTTGAAATTTTTTATGCTTGGGTAAAAGTCCATATGCAATCGGTGTTCGGGAGTTTTGTGAAAGAGGTTTTACTTCGGGTTTTTATTAGCATTTTTCTTTTCGCCGTTTATTTCGGTACCATTTCGGCCGAGACTTTTGTCGATATTTTGATGGGCATTTATTTGCTGACTACTTTAGTGATGTTGTTTTATGCCAATAAAGTACAGTCGATTCAATTCTCGTTTAAAATACCACACAATGTCAAAGCGGTGCTAACTTATTCGTTGTTCATCATTCTATCGGGAAGTATCGCTAATATGTTGCTCGACATCGACAAAACCATGATTGCACAATACATCAAGATTGAAAACATTGCCTACTATTCGGTGGCGATTTTTATTGCAACAGTGATTTCGGTTCCCAGTCGAGCCATGCACCAAATCACCTATCCGATTACGGCCAAATTAATGACCGAAGGCAAACACGACGAACTGAACGACTTGTATAAAAAGACTTCCATTTCGCTGCAAATCGTCGGCGGATTGGTTTTGGTTGGCATTCTGGTCAATATTAACCAGCTGTATTTACTTTTACCCGAAAACTACCGCGGCGGTGTTTTTGTGGTTTTTGTCATTGGTATTTCTAAATACTTCGATTTGATTTTGGGCAACAACAATGCGATTATTTTCAACTCCAAATATTATAAAGCGGTTTTATTTTTAGGATTGTTTTTAGCGGTTTTAGCCATTTCTTTAAACGATTATTTCATTCCGATTTATGGCATCAACGGTGCGGCGATTGCGACACTCATTTCGATTACGTTGTATAGTTTGGCCAAATTGCTTTTTGTGGTTTTAAAAATGAATCTTTATCCGTTTACATTAAAAAATATTTACGCTTTAATGATTGGATTGATTTGCTTCTTCGCCTTTTACTACTGGGATTTTCCTTTTCATCCGATAGTGAATATTGGTTTCAAATCGGTTTTGGTTTCTTTGGTTTATGTTGGGCTGACCTACAAAGCCAATCTTTCGGAAGAAATAAATAATGTAATTCTGAATGTGCTCAAAAAAATAAAAATCCAATAATCTTCCTCTAAATGTAAACTAGCCGACAATTGGTATCATCAGTTATTTTGAACTTTGATTAAAATTGAAACGCTATGAAAACAATTCTTTCCCTTTTTACCCTATTATTACTTTTTACTTCGTGTGAAGTCGAAGGCGAACTAACCCGCGATATAGTTGAAGAAGAAGTCAGCAATGAGGCAGTTTTGCGCTCTACCGGAACTTTCAATCCAACCGGTGGAATATCAGGCAGCGGAACGGTAAAAATTTACCAATTGGGCAACGCTTACACTTTAAAATTAGAAAACTATTCCATTTCAGCCGGGCCGGATTTAAAAGTCTATTTATCCAAAGCAGATTCGCCGTCTGACTTTGTCAACTTAGGCAATGTCAATCCGGATGTGACTTATTCAATACCACAGCAGGTAAACCTTGCCGATTATCCTTATGTTTTAATTCATTGCCAGCAATACAACCATTTGTTTGCAATTGCGGCTTTACAATCTAATTAAATGACTATGAAAAAGATTGTTTTTATTAGTTGGATATCGATAATCGGGTGTTCAACTGTTTACGCTCAAGGTTGTAGTGATGCCGGGGTTTGTTCTATTGGCAATAGTTTTGACAAAGAAAACTCAAACAAAAATCTAATCGAAACCGGAAGCATTTACGGCGTTGGCGAAGCTGATGTAACTTACATTTCATCCTATGTAACTTATTCGAGAGCATTTGGTGAAAAATGGGCGTTGAGTGCTAAGTTTACTTATTCTGTAGCCGATGGCAGTTTTGGTCAACGCGGACAATTTGGCGATGCTTATTTAATCAGCAATTACAAATTCGCCGAAAAAGACCAAAAGCAATGGAGCATTTTATCCGGATTCAAGTTTCCGTTTACGACTGCTAATGCTAAAATCAACGGCTATTCTTTGCCTTTAGATTATCAGGCGAGCTTGGGTACATTCGATTTGATTTTGGCCGCCAATTATAAATATTCGCAATGGGATTTTAATTTTGGTTTTCAAATTCCGGTTTTCAATAATAACAAAAACTCTTATTTCGCCGAATACAGTGGTACCGATGATTTCCCGTCAACCAATTTATTCGAGAGAAAATCAGACGCTTTGTTCCGCACGACTTATACTTATCAAACGCCAAATAAAAAATTTACTTTCAAACCGAATATGTTGTTCTTATACCATTTGGGTGAAGACAGTTATGAAAATATTTTCAGCCAACGCGAAACCATCAAAGGTTCGGATGGTTTGACTATTAACGGCAATTTGATAACCAGTTACACGCTCAATTCAAAAAGCAGTTTAGAACTTTCTTTGGCAACGCCTTTTGTAGTGCGCGATATTCGTCCCGATGGATTGACAAGAGCTTTTACGGCGGGATTAATTTATAAAGTATCTTTTTAAGATGATAAGTTACCGAGATTTTTAGGTTTCCTATTTGATGCTTTCGACAAAATGATTACTTTTAGTATCATTTTTGTTTATGTCTCTGCTTAAAAAAATCATCTTGGGTTTGTTCCTTTCGTCATTCATAGGTTATTTGGAATGGGGAAAAGAAAGCGAATTCATCGCCGAAATCGAATACGATTTGTTGCTCAAAATGGGTGATACACCCGAAGCCTTTTTACATCCGTTCATCCTTTTGCCATTATTGGGACAAATTGTTTTACTGCTTTCATTTTTGGTACCTAAGCCAAAATTTTGGGTGGTACTCTTGGCTTCAACCGGAATCGCTTTGCTATTTCTGATGCTGCTCTTTATAGGGTTGCTCGATTGGAATCCGAAAATAACCTTGTTCACCTTGCCCTTTTTAGTGTTTTACAGCTTTCTCATTACCCGAAGAAAAAGCTTAACTTTGGTTAAATCCTAAAACAAATGAACTACTATTGGTATAGTATAGGCTTGACAATTGGCTATTATTACGCCCAAAAAATCGGTCGTGAAGCTGTGGTTAAAATCAATAAATACCAAACCGAAAAAGAAAAAGAAAAAGAAAATCAAAACCAATACCCATGAAAAATATCACCTTTATCCTTTTATTGTTGTCCGCCTTAGGCTTTGCCCAAGAAAGCAATCCGGACTATGATGAGCAACTAGCCAAATCACTCAATGCCGATGAGTATGGCATGAAAACCTATGTGTTTTGCATTTTGAAAACCGGGAGCAATACAACCGCAACCAAAGAAGAGCGGGCCCAACTTTTCGAAGGTCACATGGCCAACATCAACAAACTGGCCGACGAAGGCAAACTGGTCGTGGCCGGACCATTCATGAAAAACGACAAAAATTACCGTGGCATTTTTATATTCAACGTCAGTACACTAGAAGCTGCCAACGCTTTGGTCGAATCTGATCCGGCGGTAAAAGCCAAAATTTTTGAAGCTGAAATGACGGTTTGGTATTGCAGTGCTGCTTTACAACAAGTCAATGAACTGCACAACAAAGTCGCTAAGAAAAAAATGTAGTTCATGCTCAACAAAGTCCACCACATTGCCATCATCTGTTCGAATTATGAGCTTTCTAAAAAATTTTATACCGAAATTCTGGGCTTGCAAATCATTCAGGAAGTGTATCGCGAAGAACGACAATCCTTCAAATTAGACCTTTCGCTTAACGGTAATTATATAATCGAATTGTTTTCGTTTCCCAATCCGCCCAAAAGGATTTCAAGACCGGAAGCTACAGGTTTGCGCCATTTGGCTTTTGAAGTAGATAATATTGAAACCGTCGTAGATCATTTGGCACAATACAACATCATCGCCGAGACTATTCGAATAGATGAATACACTGGAAAAAGATTCACTTTCATTAGCGATCCCGATGGCTTACCGATAGAATTTTATGAGCGATAAGTTTTTCAAAAGAGACTTTCCTTAACTTTACTATCCTCAAAAAAACTCATTAAACTATGATAAGACTAACATTCAGCATTGATATCAATGCTTCTAAAGAGAAAGTTTGGTATTCACTTTGGGATGAAGAAAACTACGAAGCCTGGGTCAGCGCATTCTGCGAAGGTTCTTATGCGATTTCGGATTGGAACCAAGGCAGTAAAATTTATTTTTTAGACCAAAATGGCAGCGGAATGAATTCGGAGATTGCCCTCAACAAACCTTTTGAAACCATGCTATTCCGTCATTTAGGCGAATTAAAAGAATATGTCGAACAACCCGCAACGGAGACAACCAAAGCTTGGTCAGGCGCCGAAGAGCGGTATGATTTAAATGAAAGCAATGGCATAACAACTGTCACTGTAACCATAGATTTGGTCGAAAAATATTTAGATTACTTTAAGGAGACTTTCCCGATAGCTCTAGAAAAACTAAAAGCCATAGCCGAAAGTGATACCAAAACCATCACAGTAAAAACAACCCTTGACGTTTCATTAGAAGAAGTTTGGAACAAATTCACCCAACCGGAACATATAGTAAACTGGAATTTCGCTTCTGAAGATTGGCATTGTCCCAAAGCAGAAAATCATTTGGATGTCGGGAAAAATTTCACTTTTACCATGGCTTCCAAAGACGGCGAAATGAGTTTTGATTTTGTCGGAACTTACCAAGAAGTAATTCCGAGGAAAAAATTGGTTTACCAAATTGCTGACGGGAGAAAAGTAACGGTACAATTCGATATTATGGATGAACAAGTTATCCTAACAGAAAATTTCGAACCGGAAAATATTCATTCGGTAGCACTCCAACGCGAAGGTTGGCAATCGATTTTAAACAATTTTAAAAAATATACAAATCAATAAAAACAAGCATCAATCATGACACAAGTAAATCCTTATTTAATTTTTAACGGAAACTGTGAAGCTGCGTTTCTTTTTTATCAATCCGTTTTCGGAGGCGAATTTCCTTATATGGGTAGATTTAAAGACATGCCGGCCGATGACAATTGTCCACCGGTATCTGAAGATGAAGCTAACAGAATTATGCACGTTAGTTTGCCTATCGGAAATACCGTTTTAATGGGAAGTGACAGTACTTCACAAAGTGGCGATGCCATTATCGGAACCAATATTTCGGTTTCCATCAATACCGATAGCCGAGCGGAAGCAGACAGAATCTTCAACGGTTTATCTGCAGGCGGCAATGCTTTTATGCCGATGACCTCAACCTTTTGGGGCGCTTATTTTGGGATGTTTACCGATAAATTCGGCATCAATTGGATGGTGAATTTTGATGAAAATCCGCAACCTTAAATTATTTTTCAGCTTACATACTATAAATCATTCTCTTGCGTTATCAATAGAAACACAAAACAGTGAAAAAAAAGATTGTCTTTCTATTATTTGCCGTTGCAGTAGTAGCTTTTGGTTACAATAAAATCAATTACAAAAGCAAAAGCAAAAATAAACCAACAGTCAATGTTTCCCGAACCGAGAACAAGGCCAAGGAAGCTTTGACTTTTTGTCAAAAAAACAACTTCAATGAGGATTTTTGTATACTGATTGACATGAGCGTTCACTCAGGATTAAATCGGTTTTTTGTATATGATTTTAAACAAAATAAAATCACCCATCAAATGCTGGTTGGCCACGGTTGTTGTAACTATCCATGGAGCCAAGATTGGTCAAAAGACAACCCAACATTCAGCAACAAAGACGGCAGTCATTGTTCGGCTTTGGGCAAATACAAAATCGGGCAAAGAGCTTGGAGTGATTGGGGAATCAATGTCAAATATGTTCTTCACGGTTTGGAGAAAACCAATAACAATGCGCAATCACGTTACATTGTGTTCCATTCGTGGGAAAAAGTAGCCGACAAAGAAGTTTATCCAAAAGGAACTCCAGAAGGTTGGGGTTGTCCAACGATTTCCAACAGCAACATGAAAGTCATTGACCCAATCTTAAAAAAGGCAAAGAAGCCCGTTTTGATGTGGATTTATCAATAAAAGAAAACCCTGAATTGTAGTTCAGGGTTTTTACTTTTTTCAATATATGTTCCGATTAAATCCCGGCCACAGCTTTAATCTCGTCAATAATTCTCAAAGCCAATTGATCTGCTGCTTCTTGCGTTGGTGCTTCAGTATAAATTCGGATAATTGGTTCGGTGTTGGATTTGCGCAAATGAACCCATTCTGACGGGAAATCAATTTTTACACCGTCAATCGTTGAAATATTTTCATTTTTATACTTTTCAGTCATCGCTTCCAAAATCGCATCCACATCAATTTGCGGTGTCAATTCGATTTTGTTTTTGCTCATATAATATTGCGGATACGAAGCTCTTAATTCGGCAACCGTCATGTCTAAACTCGCCAAATGGGTCAAGAACAAAGCCACGCCTACCAAACTATCGCGACCGTAATGCAACTCAGGATAAATAATTCCGCCATTGCCTTCACCACCAATAATCGCATTCGAAGCTTTCATCAATTCGACTACGTTCACTTCACCTACAGCACTCGCTTGGTAACTGCCATTGTGTTTTTCGGTAATATCACGCAACGCTCGTGAAGAAGACATATTCGAAACGGTATTACCCGGCGTTTTGCTCAACACATAATCGGCACAAGCCACCAAAGTATATTCTTCACCAAACATTTCGCCATCATTAGAAATGAAAGCCAAACGGTCCACATCAGGGTCAACTACAATCCCGAAATCGGCTTTTTCTTCTACCACCAATTTGCAGATATCGCCCAAATGCTCTTTCAAGGGTTCCGGATTATGCGGAAAATGACCATTCGGTTCGCAATACAATTTCACGCACTCCACGCCCATTTGTTCCAATAACTTCGGAATGATAATGCCTCCGGAAGAATTCACCCCATCAACCACGACTTTGAATTTTCTTTTGGCCAC
Source organism: Flavobacterium sp. IMCC34852 (assembly GCF_030643905.1). Classification (NCBI taxonomy): domain Bacteria; kingdom Pseudomonadati; phylum Bacteroidota; class Flavobacteriia; order Flavobacteriales; family Flavobacteriaceae; genus Flavobacterium; species Flavobacterium rivulicola. The sequence continues at coordinate 2,888,474 of NZ_CP121446.1, forward strand.
TGCTTCAGCATCGACCAAAGGCAATTCTAAAACCTCATCAATATGAATATCCATATAAGCATCATTCGCTGTGATTTCACCCAAACTGTCCACATCCGAAAAATCAAATGCTTCGGCTTCGGCTATTTCTAAAATTTTAGCACCATCGGCACCACTTAAAAATTCGCCTTTGGCATTCAACAACTTCAAAGCATTCCATTGTTTCGGATTGTGAGAAGCCGTTAAAATGATTCCGCCGTCTGCTTGTTCCAATGGCACAGCTACTTCCACGGTTGGCGTAGTCGACAACCCTAAATCAATCACATCAATGCCTAATCCGATTAAAGTATTGACCACCAAATTGTGAATCATCGGTCCCGAAATACGAGCATCACGACCAATTACTACTTTTAGCTTGTCTTTTTGTATATTGTTTTTCAGGAAAGTACCATAAGCCGAAGCAAATTTTACGGCATCCACCGGAGTCAAATTGTCCCCAACTTTTCCGCCTATAGTGCCTCGAATTCCTGAGATTGATTTTATAAGAGTCATTAGTTTCTATTTTGAATTTTGAATTGTAAATTTTAAATGTTTACAAATATAAAGAATGACATTTTTCAATTCTAATTTAAAATTCAAAATTTATAATTTAAAATTCCTAAATTAGGCACATGAACTTCCTAGCCCACATTTATCTATCCGGCGACAACGATTTACTCAAAATTGGGAATTTTATGGCGGACAGTATTCGCGGGCATCATTATGAGGATTATACAACCGAAATCCGAAAAGGAATTCTCTTGCATCGTTCCATCGATAGTTTTACCGATATGCATCCTATTTATAGGCAAAGCAAACATAGATTACACGAGAAATACGGTCATTATTCGGGTGTGATTATGGATATTTTCTACGATCATTTTTTGGCCAAAAATTGGAGCAACTACTCTGAGGTCAAATTGGAAGATTATGCTCAGGATTTTTATCTCTTACTTAAAGATAATTACGAAATCCTGACCGAAAGAGCCAAAGGCATGATGCCTTATATGATTGGGCGCAATTGGCTGGTGAGTTATGCCACAATTGAAGGTTTGGAAATGATTATGTTCCAAATGGATTATCGCACCAAGCATCGAGTCGCTATGGACGAATCCATCGTTGAATTAAAACAATACTACCCCGAATTTGAAAATGAATTCACCTTATTTTTTGAGGAATTACGCCAACATTGCCAAGATAAATTAGCCACTTTATGAAAAAAAGTCTCATCGTCTTTTTACTGATTCCCAATTTCATTTTCGCCCAACAAAAAGGACTAATTGCCGAAAAAGCGATGGTGGTTTCGGCACGGGAAGAAGCTTCGCAAATTGGTGTCGATATCATCAAAAAAGGCGGCAATGCTTTTGATGCGATGATTGCAACACAATTGGCACTTGCTGTGGCTTATCCTTATGCGGGGAACATATCCGGTGGCGGATTTATGGTGTATCGCAAAGCGAATGGGGAAATCGGTTCATTAGATTTTCGCGAAAAAGCTCCGGCCAAAGCGACCAAAAACATGTACCAAGACCAAAATGGCAATGTCATTCCGAATCTGAGTATTGACGGTGCTTTATCCGTTGGCATTCCGGGAAGCATCGCCGGGATTTTTGAAATCCACAAAAAGTTTGGAAAACTACCACTCAAGGATTTGTTTGAACCTTCAATCGCTTTAGCCAAAAAAGGGATCATAGTAACTCCGAAAGAAAAAGAAAAACTCGACGAAAACAGAGCAATTATTGTAAAAATTAGCGGTGATAAGACTTTGTACAATAAGACTTTTAACGTTGGTGACACCATCAAATATTTGGCTTTAGCCAACACTTTGGAACAAATTCTGAAAAAAGGCCGTAACGAATTCTACAAAGGCAAAACCGCTCAAAAACTGGTAGATTTTATCCAAGAAAAAGGCGGTATTATTTCGATGAAAGATATGGCCGAATACCAAGTCGTTTGGCGCAAACCGATTTCGTTTCAACACAAAGATTTGACCATCATATCAATGGCGCCACCAAGTAGCGGCGGGATTACTTTGGCACAAATCCTGAAAATGATTGAGCCTTATCCGCTAAGTTCATTTGGTCACAATGCTGAAAAATACATCCAAGTTTTAACTGAAGCCGAACGCAGGGCTTATGCTGATAGAAATTATTTTCTGGGCGACCCGGATTTTGTCAAAATTCCGCTAAAAGGATTGTTAGACAAAAACTATTTGAAAAACCGAATGAGTACTTTTACTTTTGACCAAGCCACCAAATCAGCGGATGTCAGTCATGGTGAGGTTTCTGTTTACGAAAGCGATGAAACTACCCATTACTCTATTGTGGATGCTGAAGGCAATGCCGTTTCGGTGACCACCACTATTAATGGCGCTTATGGTTCTAAATTGTATTGTGACGAATTGGGTTTCTTCTTGAACAATGAAATGGATGACTTCTCGTCTAAACCAGGCGTTCCGAATTCTTATGGTTTGGTTGGTGCCGAAGCCAACAGCATTGCACCACGAAAAAGAATGTTGAGTTCGATGACCCCAACAATCGTCGAGAAAAACGGTAAACTTTTTATGCTATTGGGTTCACCCGGTGGTTCGATGATTATTACTTCGGTTTTGCAAACGATTCTCAACGTAACCGAATTCCAGATGAGCGTTCAAGAAGCTGTCAATGCACCGAGATTTCACCACCAATGGTTGCCTGACGAAATTCAGTTTGAACCCGGAAAATTTGATAAAGTCTTATTGGAAGGCTTGGCCAAAAAAGGCTATAAAATCAATGAAAAAGTAGCCCCGATTATTGGTAAAGTCGACGCTATTTTAGTTTTACCCGACGGAAAACTGGAAGGCGGTGCCGATTTCAGAGGAGATGACAAAGCGGTTGGATTTTAGATTATAACTTATTTGATTTTATAATTCAGAATTTAAAAAGTATCTTAGCGTTTCTAATGTTTGAATAAATGCCGTCGAACAAAGCTTCCCTTTTTAAAATTGTATTCAGAAGTATTTTCAGAAGAGCCGAAAACCTGGTTTTCCTTTTGAAAGACCGATTGAGCGAAAGAAACTTTATCTATTTCGCCTGTGTTGCTGTGGCCATTACTTGTTCGTTTGCTGTAATTCTGCTCAAGAGTTTTGCGCACAATATTTTTCTTTTGGCAAACGACATCAATGGCTTTTTGAAATTACCTTACATCAACAGTTTATTGCCAATTGCCGGAATCTTATTAACCGTATTTGTAGTCCGCAATTTTCTGAATAACCAAATCGAAAAAGGAAGCTCTAAAGTTTTATATGCGGTAGCCAAAAAAGGTGGCATCATGCCTAAAAAGCAAATGTATGCCCAAATCGTAACCAGCTCTCTAACGGTTGGTCTCGGTGGTTCTGCCGGATTGGAAAGCCCGATTGTGATTACCGGTGCGGCTTTTGGTTCCAACTTCGCGCAGAAATACCATTTGTCCCAAAAAGACCGAATTCTACTCTTAGCTTGTGGTGTCGCAGCGGGAATTGGTGCAGCCTTCAACGCTCCGATTGCCGGAGTTTTATTTGCCATCGAAGTTGTTTTGACGGATATTTCCATCTCGGCTTTTATCCCGATTATCATTTCGGCAGCGACCGGTGCTTTGATTTCAACTATCACTTTGAGCGACGATGTAATCTTGAATTTCCAACAAACACTCAGATTTGATTACCACAATACGCCTTATTATATTTTACTCGGAATCTTAGCCGGATTGACCTCAGTATATCATGCCCGGAATTTTCAGAAAGTGGAAAAGTTTTTCGGTAGCTTTAAAAATAAAGGATACCGAAGAGCTTTTATAGGTGCTTTTTTATTAGCGGTTTTGATTTTCTTTTTCCCAACGCTTTTTGGAGAAGGTTATGAAAGTATCAAAACCTTAGCGTCTAAAAACCCCGGACTTTTATTAGACAATACCATGCTCGAACGTTTTAAAAGCGAATGGGTTTTGTTGGCCTTTGTTGGTGTTACCATGTTGTTAAAAGCATTTGCCACCGGTTTAACCTTAGGAAGTGGCGGAAACGGCGGCAACTTTGCGCCTTCGCTTTTTGTGGGTTCATACTTGGGTTATTTTGTGGCCAAATCGATTAATCTGCTCAACTTCACGCATCATTTACCCATAGCCAATTTCACCATAGTAGGCATGGCCGGAATCTTGAGCGGTTTGTTTCATGCGCCGTTAACCGCAATTTTCCTTATCGTGGAAATTACCGGCGGTTATGACTTAATGGTGCCTTTAATGATTGTTTCTTCAGTGAGTTTTGCGGTTTCCAAGCAGTTTGAAAAACATTCCATGGATGTTAAGAGTTTGGCTGACAAAGGCGAAGTTTTTACCAGCGACAAAGACAAAAACATCTTGCAGAGTATTAACTTTTACAATTTGGTACAACAAAATTACAAAACCCTAAGCCTACAGGATTCACCGGGAAAAGTGGTGGATATTTTTGCTACTACCGAACAAAAAATGATTCCGATTGTCGACGAAGACAAATCATTAATTGGTTTGGTCGATTTTGAAGAAGTCAAAGCTTTTATTTTCAATCCGAACCATGTCAAGTTCATGACGATGTCTGAAATCATGAGCCAACCCAAAGAATTAATCCTATTTGAAGACAAACCCGAAAAAATAATGAAACTGTTTGAAACTTCGAAAGCAACCATTCTACCGGTTATTTTTAAAGGAAAATACTTTGGCTTTCTGTCTAAAATTGATGTACTCGAAAGCTATCGCCAACGATTGAAAGAGATGGTGATTGAGTAAGTTTACTTTAATGTAATTTCAAATTTTATTTTCTTGACATCATCATAAGTTTTCAAAACAACATAATACCAATTATTCTCAGGGATATCAACGGTAAAGATGTCTCCTTTTTTATGGCGTTTGATTTCGTCTTCAAAAACTTTAACCATCATTCCTTCTTCAAACCAACCCAAATCGCCATCCTTCGAATTATCCATCGTGTTCTCATTCGCCAAATCTGCAAACGATTTTCCGCTCTTGTAGTCGGCAATTATTTTCTCTCTCATAGAATTCATTCTTTCCGGACTAAGTACTTTGCCGTTCAAATAAACATAACTAACTCTCATGGACTTACAATTGGTCACTTTCATAGTCTTTGAAATGTCTCTATACTTATTTGTGTAAAACGACAAACTGTCCATTGTGGTGATTATCGTTACTGATTTCGAATCATTTTCATCAAAACTTTGAGAAAAACAAAGCGTACTCAAAAGAAAAGTTCCAATAAATAAAAAGATTTTCATAGACATTGATTTTCTTCAAAAATAGCAATTCTTTTTAACAATAACTTCTCAACCGTCTATTCAAAAATTGCATCCAAAACACTACCTTTGCGTTTTGCCCAATTGCTATGATTGAAACAGAAAATACTATTGAAGTTCTCGGCGCTCGAGTACACAATCTGAAGAATATTGACATCAACATTCCTCGCGAAAAACTGGTGGTAATCACCGGTCTTTCGGGTTCGGGGAAATCGTCTTTGGCTTTCGACACCATTTATGCCGAAGGTCAGCGTCGTTATATCGAAACGTTTTCGGCTTATGCACGCCAATTTTTGGGCGGATTGGAACGTCCGGATGTTGATAAAATCGATGGGCTTTCTCCCGTAATTGCCATTGAACAAAAAACGACGAGTAAAAGTCCGCGTTCAACGGTTGGTACCATAACCGAAATTTACGATTTTCTGCGTTTGCTTTACGCGCGTGGTGGCGAAGCGTATAGTTATGTCACCGGCGAAAAAATGGTTTCGTATTCCGATGAGCAAATCAAGGATTTGATTATTCAAAACTTTAACGGAAAACGCATTAATATTTTGGCCCCGATTATCCGCGCCAGAAAAGGGCATTACGCCGAGTTATTCCAACAAATTACCAAACAAGGTTTTCTAAAAGTCCGCGTGAATGGTGAAGTACAAGATTTGCTTCCCGGTATGAAACTCGACCGTTACAAAACCCACGACATCGAAATTGTCATCGACCGAATGGTGATTGAGAATAATGAGGATAACGAAAAACGCCTTGCTGAAAGCATCAAAACCGCTATGTATCACGGTGAAAATGTCTTGATGATTTTGGACCAAGACACGAATGAAGTGCGTTATTTCAGTAGAAACTTAATGTGTCCGACTTCGGGCATCTCCTATCAAAATCCGGAGCCGAATTTATTCTCGTTCAATTCCCCAAAAGGCGCGTGTGAAGAATGTAAAGGTTTGGGGACAGTTCACGAAATCAACTTAAAAAAGATTATCCCAAATCCGAAATTATCCATCAAAAATGGCGGTTTTGCTCCGTTGGGCGAATACAAATCATCTTGGATTTTCAAGCAATTGGAAATCATCGGAGAGAAATTTGGCTTTAGCCTAGCTGATGCTATCGAAAGTATTCCGGAAGAAGCGATGCAAATCATTTTACAAGGCGGAAAGGAAAAATTCACCGTAGAATCGAAAACTTTGGGCATCACCAAAGAATACAAAATAGAGTTCGAAGGCATTTCGCATTTCATCAAAAACCAATACGATGAAAGTAATTCGACTTCCATCAAACGCTGGGCAAAAGAATTCATGGACGAAATTGAATGTCCGGAATGCCACGGTTCGCGTTTGAAAAAAGAAGCGATGTATTTCCGAATTCACGAAAAAAATATCTTCGATTTATCAACTATGGATATTTCGGATTTATCGGCATGGTTTGAGGATTTAGACCAACATTTATCTGAAAAACAGACCATCATTGCTTCCGAAATTGTCAAAGAAATCAAAGACCGTTTGCGTTTTTTAGTGAATGTGGGTTTGAATTATTTATCGATAAACAGAAGTTCCAAATCGCTTTCGGGCGGCGAAGCACAGCGCATTCGTTTGGCTACGCAAATTGGTTCCCAACTCGTTGGCGTATTGTATATTTTGGACGAACCCAGTATCGGTTTACACCAAAGAGACAATGAAAAACTGATTCATTCTTTGGAACAATTGAGAGATATCGGGAATTCTGTTTTAGTCGTAGAACACGACAAGGACATGATAGAACGAGCCGATTATGTCATCGATATTGGACCGAAAGCCGGAAAATTTGGCGGTGAAATCATCAGCAAAGGCACGCCAAAGGAATTGCTCAACGAACACACCATTACGGCGATGTATTTGAATGGGGAAATGAAAATTGAAGTGCCCAAAAAACGCCGAGAAGGCAATGGTAAATTCATGACATTGACCGGCGCGACAGGAAATAATTTGAAAAATGTTTCTATCGAATTGCCATTGGGCAAACTAATTTGTGTGACCGGAGTTTCGGGCAGTGGCAAATCGACCTTGATTAATGAAACGCTCTACCCTATTTTGAATGCGTATTATTTCAACGGCGTCAAAAAACCGCAACCGTATAAAAAAATTGAAGGTTTAGAACACATCGACAAAGTGATTGACATTGATCAAAGTCCGATAGGCAGAACGCCACGTTCGAATCCGGCTACGTATACTGATGTGTTTTCGGAAATCAGGAGTTTGTACACCCAAACGCCGGAAGCCATGATTCGCGGGTACAAAGCCGGCCGTTTCAGTTTTAATGTGTCGGGCGGAAGATGTGAAACTTGTGAAGGTTCGGGTGTTAGAACAATTGAAATGAGTTTCTTGCCGGATGTTTATGTGGAATGTGAAACCTGCCAAGGCAAGCGTTTCAATCGAGAAACCTTAGAAATAAGATACAAAGGCAAATCCATTTCAGATGTATTGAACATGACCGTGGATGAAGCGGTGGATTTCTTTGAAAACATTCCGAAAATTTACAGAAAAGTCAAAACCATACAAGATGTTGGTTTGGGTTATATCACTTTGGGACAGCAAAGCACAACGCTCTCCGGCGGTGAAGCGCAACGCATCAAATTGGCGACAGAATTGTCCAAAAAAGACACCGGAAATACGTTTTACATCATGGATGAACCGACAACCGGTTTGCATTTTGAAGACATTCGTGTGTTGATGGATGTTATTAACAAATTGGTCGACAAAGGCAATACGATTTTGATAATCGAACACAATATGGACGTCATCAAATTGGCAGACCACATTATAGACGTTGGACCCGAAGGCGGAAAAGGCGGCGGTCAAATCCTTTGCACCGGTACACCGGAAGAGATTGTAAAAAATAAGAAAAGCTACACCGCGCAGTTTTTGAAAAAAGAATTACTTTAGCACGTTTGCTTAAAAAAAATTATACTAAAAAGATGAGAGACGATTTTCAAAATGAAGACGATAAAATACAGGAAAAACTAAAACAAAAAACCTGGAACGAAATAAGAACCAACGACTCGTGGGCGATTTTTAAAATCATGTCGGAGTTTGTGAACGGCTACGAAAGCATGGCGCGAATCGGACCGTGTGTATCCATCTTTGGCTCTGCTAGAACCAAACCAAACGACCGCTATTATTTATTGGCTGAAAAAATTGCTTATAAAATCAGCAAAGCCGGTTACGGTGTCATCACCGGTGGCGGACCGGGAATCATGGAAGCCGGAAACAAAGGTGCACACAACGGCGGCGGAACTTCGGTAGGTTTGAACATTGAATTGCCTTTTGAACAGCATTTCAACCCATATATCGATAAGGATAAAAACTTGAATTTCGACTATTTCTTTGTGCGCAAAGTCATGTTTGTAAAGTATTCCCAAGGTTTTGTAGTAATGCCGGGCGGTTTCGGAACTTTGGATGAATTGTTCGAAGCGATGACCTTAATCCAAACCAAGAAAATCGGTAAATTCCCGATTATTTTGGTCGGAAGCGAATTTTGGTCAGGCTTATTAGACTGGGTAAAAACGGTCATGATTGAAAGAGAAAAAACGGTTAGTCCGGAAGACATGAACTTAATCAAAGTCGTGGATACTGAAGACGAAGTGGTAGAAGCTTTGGATAATTTCTACAAAAAATACAATTTGAGTCCTAACTTTTAAGCTTTCAGCAGTTAGCTTTCAGCGTTTAGCAGTTTGTTAAATCCACTAATCGCTAATAGCTAACCGCTAATTTACTTTTCACATGTTTTTCAACTCGCTACAATTTGCCCTTTTCCTGCCAATAGTTTTTCTGTTGTATTGGTTTGTGGCCAATAAATCGAAAGCGACACAAAATTACATACTGATTTTCGCGAGTTATTATTTCTATGCTTGTTGGGATTGGCGGTTTTTATTCTTGCTGATTTTCTCGACTTTGCTCTGCTATTTATTAGCCATAAAAATTGAAGACAGCGCAACACAACATTCGAGGAAACTTTGGCTCTGGATTTGTGTATTAATGAACTTAGGATTTCTCGGAATCTTCAAATACTACAACTTTTTTGCGACTTCGTTTGCCGAATTGTTTCAGGCGATTGGCTTTAACGTCAGCCCGATTTTATTGGATGTGATATTGCCGATTGGGATTTCATTTTACACTTTTCACGGTTTGTCCTATATCATCGATATTTATTACGGCCGAATCAAATCCGAGAAAAACTTTGTTGATTATTCGTTGTTCGTGAGCTATTTTCCACTGCTTGTGGCCGGGCCGATTGAACGCGCAACGCATTTGTTGCCACAATTAAAAGTCAAGCGCGAATTTGATTTTGAAAAAGCCAAAGAAGGCGTTTACCAAATCATTTGGGGTTTGGTAAAAAAGGTAGTCATCGCCGACACTTGTGCGATGTATGCCAATGCGATTTTCGACAATTACAGTTCGATGAATTCTTTGTCGCTAATCTTGGGTGCCGTTTATTTTGCGTTCCAAATTTACGGTGACTTCTCGGGTTATTCCGATATCGCTTTGGGAACCTCAAAACTCTTTGGCATCGACTTGCTGAAGAACTTCAATTACCCTTATTTCTCTAGAGACATCGCGGAATTTTGGCGCCGTTGGCACATTTCGCTTTCGTCTTGGTTTAGGGATTATTTATACATACCATTAGGCGGAAGCAAAGGTTCAAAGTTGTTCCAAATCAGAAATGTGATGATCATCTTTTTGGTCAGCGGATTTTGGCATGGCGCGAGCTGGACGTATGTAGCTTGGGGTTTGATTAATGCTTTGTATTTCATTCCGCTATTGGTTTTAAACAAGAACCGAAGCAACATTGATGCGTTTAAAATTTCTTTTAATTTCGCTTCACTTAGAATCGTCATCAATATACTCTTAACCTTTGCCATTACTTGCTTGGCCTGGATATTTTTCCGTGCCAAAACCATCCAAGAAGCCGTTTCGTACATCCATCGAATGGCCACCGACTGGCATTTTTCGAAACAATATTTCAACATCGAACGTTACAATTACGAAATTCTGATTATGATTCTTTTATTTGTCATGGTCGAATGGAACAACCGTTATAAAATCGAACCGCTTTCGGGCAAATACAGTTGGTTGAAAGTGAGTTTGAGTATTCTCGCTATCATCGCTTTAGGCATATTCACCGATTATAAAAACTTTATTTACTTTCAATTCTAATGAGAAAATTTGTTGCTTTTATTGGCAAATTACTACTCATCACCGTTCTTTCGGCGGTGGTGTTGGATATTGCCTATACAGCAGTTTTTCTTAAATCGACGCAACGAAATAAGATTCAGCACGTCCTTACTGCAAAAGACAAAAATTTTGACGTACTGTTTATGGGTTCTTCGCGTACACAAAATCACATGGTAGCCAAAGTCTTTAACGACAAAGGCATCAAATCGTTTAATTTTGGGATGAGCGGTTCCAAATTGGACGAAACGGCTTTGCTTTTGAAACTAATGTTGGAAAACAAGTATCAAATCAAAAACATCATTTTGGATGTCGATTTGAACCTCAACAGCAATTCGTATTCCGATGGCGTTCGAGCGATGTACATGCCTTACTTGCACACTTCGAAAACCATTCAGCAACATTATCAAAAAATTCCCGAGTACAACAAGCTGTTTTACATTCCGTTTTACCGCTATATTGAGAACGATGCGAAAATCGGATTTAGGGAAATGTTCTTCTCACTTGTTAATAAGAAAACGAATGCCTTGAACAATGACGGTTTTTATGCTTTGAGACACGACGGAAAAAATATGAGCTATGACCTTTCTGAGTATAGTCCGAAAAGAAATTGGGCTTACGAGGAAATAAAATCTTTGTGCCAAAAAAACAACATCAACCTTATTGCCATAGCCACGCCTATGTGTCAAGGTTCTGACAGTGACGCTTATTTTAACCGAATCAAATCGGTTTACCCCGAAGTGTACAATTATGAAAACAAAGTGACCGAAGACCGCTATTTTTCGTCTTGCGGACACTTGAATGAAAAAGGCGCCACAGTATTCACCACGATAATTTTAAACGATTTTATCCAACATAAATTCAATTGAAAAAGCTATTGTTTTTCATATTACTGAGTCAGTCACTTTTGGCCCAACACCATTCTAAAATGGTTGTGGAAGTCAATAGCGAAACCAATGTACTCAATGTAATTCAAGAGCTGACTTTTTACAACCAATCCAATGACACGCTTAGTTTTATTGTTTTGAATGATTGGAATCATGCTTACAGCAGTAAAACTTCGCCTTTGGCCAAGAGCTTTTCGGATGAATTTGACCGCAGTTTTCATTTGGCACCCAATAAAGACCTGGGCAAAACCGATAACATCACGGTCATCGACCAAAATCAATCGATGCTGACTTGGGAAAGAGACGAAAAATACCCCGATGTAGTTCAAATTCGTTTGCGCGAAAAATTGTTGCCCAATCAAAAGGCTACCTTCAAGCTCACCTATTTTGTCAAAGTTCCGAATGCGAAATTCACCCAATACGGTTTTGGTGCCAACGGAAAGATGCACCTTAAAAACTGTTTTCTGATTCCGGCGCGTTATGAAAACAAAGCCTTTGTCAAATACAACAATTTAAACTTGGACGATGCCGCCAATGCGCTTTCCGATTATAATTTAGAGATTAGAATACCCAACAATTTAACCCTGAACTCCGATTTAACCATAACCCAAAACAAAGGCAATCAATACCAACTGTCGGGCAAGAACCGCCTGAACTTGAATTTGCTGATTGACAATCCAAAAGAGCATACCGTATTCAAAAACAGTCAGGTAGAAGTCATTTCCAACTTAAGAGACGACCGACTCAACGACATCCAAAGAGCGATTGTTATTGATAAAATAGTCAATTATGTGAGTGAAAATTTAGGCCAATATCCACATGAAAAAATTACGGTTACCCAAGTCGATTATGATCGAAATCCGTTTTATGGCTTGAATCAACTGCCCAATTTTATCGTTCCGTTTCCCGATGAGTTTATGTTTGAGATTAAGTTCATGAAAACCTATCTCAATAATTATTTACACAATACACTCCAACTCGACCCCAGAAAAGACAGCTGGATAATCAACGGAATTCAAGTGTACACCATGATGAAATTCATAGACGATTTTCATCCTGAGGCCAAAATGATGGGCAACGTGGCCAAACTGAGAATCTTGCGCGCTTACAACTTGGTTAGTCTCGATTTCAATGGGCAATACAGTTATTTTTACATGTTGATGGCGCGAAAGAATTTGGACCAACCTTTGGGCGCACCCAAAAACACCTTGATCAAATTCAACGAAAAAATTGCTTCAAAATACCGCGCCGGTTTGAGTTTGAAATACCTCGACAGTTATCTCGAAAACAAAGTGGTGCAAAACAGTATCCGACAATTTATCGACTTGAATAAAACCAAGCAAACCAACCGCAATGATTTTGAGTTGTTGCTGACCAAAAATTCGCCCAAAGACATCACTTGGTTTTTTGACAAAATCATCTACTCACGTGACATTATCGATTTCAAGTTTGATAAAGTGACCCGAACCAAAGACAGCATCAGTTTTTCGCTTAAAAATAAAACCGAGACTAATGTTCCGATTCCGATTTATGGCGTCAAAGGCAAAAATGTTGTCTTTAAAAAATGGATTGATGTGTTCCCCAAAGACAGCATTTTTACCGTACCGAGAAACGAAGCCGAAAAAATTGTCATCAATTACAAAAATGAAGTGCCCGAGTTCAATTTGAGAAACAACTGGCAATCCTTGCGCGGTTTCCGATTGAACAGCCGACCGATAAAATTTATTTTCTTCAAGGATTTAGAAGACCCGAATTACAATCAAATCGTTTACATCCCAACTTTAGAATACAATTTATACGACGGTTTATTGCCCGGTATTCGTTTTCACAACAAAACCATTTTGGACAAACCCTTCAATTTTGATGTGAATCCGACGATATCTACACAAACCAAAAGCTTTTCGGGGAAAGCCAACTTTATGGTCAACCAATACAATCGCGAGAGTAATTTGTACAGTATTCGCTACCAATTGAATGGTCATTATTTGCATTATGCACCCGATGCCTACTATACCAAAGTCAATCCGATGGTGTTTTTACGTTTCCGTCCGGATGATTTGAAAGACAACAAAAAAGAAATGGTGTCTTTTAAATACATCATGATTGACCGCGAGAAATCAATCTACATCACTGATGAAAACACTGAAAATTATAAAGTTTTCAATGCCAAATACTATAACGGAAAAACTGAAATCACCAAGCATTACAACATTTTAGGCGATTTTCAACTTTCTAAATCCTTTGGAAAAGTAGCTGCGGAAGTCCAGTATCGAAAATTATTTGACAACAGCCGACAACTCAACTTCAGATTCTTTGCCGGAACGTTTTTGTACAATAAAAACATCTCTACTTTTTTTGATTTCGCTTTAGACAGACCAACCGACTATTTATTCGAATACGATTATTTAGGTCGTTCCGAAACTACAGGATTGTTTAGCCAACAATTGCTTCCTTCTGACGGATTTTTTAAATCGATGTTGGAAACCCGAACCGCCAACCAATGGATGACGACTTTAAATGCAAGTACCAATATTTGGAACTGGATTGAAGTTTACGGCGATGTTGGGATGATTAAAAATAAAAACTCTGCAGAAAAATTGGTTTACGACAGCGGTGTTCGCTTGAACTTAGTGACTGATTATTTCGAATTGTATTTCCCTGTATATTCCAATAACGGTTGGGAAATCGGCGAGAAAAACTACGGAGAAAGAATCCGTTTCATCGTGACTTTCAATCCCGATACTTTGATTGGACTTTTCACCAGAAAGTGGTTTTAACAGCTTGAAAAATCGTTTAAATATTACACATTTCTTTAGAATATTTAAATATCGTTGAAAATTTCTCAATCAACTCACTTTTTATAGCTTTAAAATTATTGATACTGAAATTAGTTTTTTTCAACAGTATGGTGGAAATTACTTCTTTTTATTTAAATTTGTTTTCTCAAGAAACAATTCCACACATGACTGAAGCACAAACCAAGACCGAAATTACCTTCGAAGATTTCAAAGCAGAAGTACTTAATGATTACCGAATTGCCAAGATAAGCCGCGAATGCAGCTTACTGGGAAGAAAGGAAGTATTGACCGGAAAAGCCAAATTCGGTATTTTCGGTGACGGAAAAGAAGTACCGCAATTGGCCTTGGCGAAAGCTTTCCAAAACGGTGATTTCCGTTCGGGGTATTATCGCGATCAGACTTTTATGATGGCAATTGGGCAACTTTCAATCCAACAGTTTTTCGCAGGCTTGTATGGTCATACCGATTTGGCACATGATCCTATGAGTGCCGGACGTCAAATGGGCGGACACTTTGCCACACATTCGTTAGACGAAAACGGGAATTGGAACAACTTGACCCAACAAAAAAATTCGAGTGCTGATATCTCTCCTACTGCCGGACAAATGCCGCGTTTATTAGGATTGGCACAAGCCTCCAAAATATACAGAAACGTTCGTGGTTTAGAGGATTTGACCAAATTCTCTAACGCCGGAAATGAAGTGGCTTGGGGAACTATTGGCAACGCTTCGACTTCGGAAGGGTTATTTTTTGAAACCATCAACGCCGCCGGAGTTTTGCAAGTGCCGATGGTGATGAGTGTATGGGATGACGAATACGGAATTTCGGTTCACGCGCGTTACCAAACCACCAAAGAAAGCATCTCTGAAATCTTAAAAGGATTCCAACGCGACGAAGAGAACAACGGTTACGAAATCATGACCGTAAAAGGTTGGGATTACCCGACTTTGGTAGAAACCTATCAAAAAGCAGGTGCGATTGCTCGTGAGCAACACGTTCCGGTTTTGATTCACGTCAACGAATTGACGCAGCCGCAAGGTCACTCGACTTCGGGTTCGCATGAGCGTTACAAAAATGCCGAGCGTTTGGCTTGGGAAGCAGAATTTGATTGCTTGGCGCAAATGCGTACTTGGTTAGTCGATAACAATTTGGCCACGATCGAAGAATTAGAAGCCATTGACAACGAAGCTAAGAAAGAAGTTCTAGAAGGCAAAAAAGCCGCTTGGACTGCTTTTGTTTCGCCTATGAAAGAAGAGCAACAAGAATTGGTTTCGTTATTAAATTCAATTGCTGAGACGAGTTCGAATAAAGTTTTTATAGAAAAATATACGGCTGATTTAGCTTCGATTAAAGAACCTATCCGCAAAGACATTATTACTACGGCGCGAAAAGTATTGCGTTTGGTGGTCAAAGAAAGCGGGCAATCCCAATTGGCGACTTGGATAACGAATTACACGAATAAAATACAACCGAAATTTAGTTCGCACCTATTCTCGCAATCCGATAAAACGGTTTTGAGCGCGACAACTGTTGCCCCAACTTACGATGAATCAGCGGAAGAAGTTGATGCCAGATTGGTATTGCGCGACAATTTTGATGCAATTTTTAATAAATACCCTGAGTCGTTAATCTTTGGTGAAGATGCCGGAAATATTGGAGACGTAAACCAAGGTTTGGAAGGCATGCAGGAAAAATACGGAGAACTTCGCGTGGCCGATGCCGGAATTCGTGAAGCTACTATACTCGGACAAGGAATAGGTATGGCGATGCGTGGTTTGAGACCAATTGCCGAAATCCAATATTTAGATTATTTGTTGTACGCCATCCAAATCATGAGTGATGACTTAGCAACCTTACAATACAGAACCCAAGGCCGTCAAAAAGCGCCGTTGATTATCAGAACACGTGGTCACAGACTCGAAGGTATTTGGCACTCAGGCTCACCGATGGGTATGATTATCAATGCCATTCGCGGGATTCACGTTTTGGTTCCGAGAAACATGACCAAAGCGGCAGGTTTCTACAACACTTTGTTGGAGACTGACGAACCTGCGTTAGTCGTAGAGTGTTTGAACGGTTACCGTTTGAAAGAAAAAATGCCCACCAACTTGGGCGAATTCAAAACCCCGATTGGCGTGGTAGAAACGATAAAAGAAGGAAGCGATATCACGATTGTTTCTTATGGTTCTACTTTAAGAATCATTGAGCAAGCCGCGAAAGAATTATTGGAAGTTGGGATCAATGTTGAAATCATCGACGCACAATCATTGTTGCCGTTTGACGTAAACCACGACTGTGTGAAGAGTATCGCCAAAACCAACCGTCTACTGGTAGTAGACGAAGACGTTCCGGGTGGTGCTTCTGCTTACCTACTCCAACAAATTGTAGACGAGCAAAACGGTTACCAATATTTAGACAGCCAACCGCAAACTTTAGCCTCAAAAGCCCACAGACCGGCTTACGGCACGGACGGAGATTATTTCTCTAAACCTTCGGCAGAAGATGTTTTTGAAAAAGTTTACGCGATTATGCACGAAGCGAAACCGGAGGAATATCCGAGTTTGTATTAATAGTAAAAAGAGCCATTTAGGCTCTTTTTTATTCAAAACAATATGACATTAGAATCTAAGTTTAGTTCATTATACAAAGCGAGATTAGCCATCTTAACCCCTTTGTGTTTGATTATATCTTTGGTATGTATCTTCAATTATTTTAATGACTACTTCAAATTAGAAGAACGCAGATTCATGTTAGTTGTCGGGATACTAACAACATTAGTAGTAATAGTATTAATCATAGATCTTCTAGATCTTCATTCCGTTTCATTAGACGAAGAAAAAATAACTTTAAAGTTTTTGATAAGTCGCAAAAGAGTACACCTATTCTACAAAGACATCGTTTCAATAGAATCAACTCATCAAAAATATTCCAGGAAAAGCTATCACTTAACCAAAGGTTACTTTATTAGAGAGTATCATATGGACGATGGTCGAATTTTAATATTATCACCAGATACCTATGAAAATTATGAGGATTTAATTTATACAATAAACCAGCATACTACACATCTGAAATAAATTGTCATTGAAAGAAGAACATTCAATTCCTCCCAAAACCAACTTTCCCCCATTCCCAAGCCTTCCCAGCCTAAGAACGAGCTTCGGAGACCTACCGATGCCCTTCTAAATTCTTGTGACAATTTTGAAATCGATTTTATATTTTGTCACAGGTTTGTGACATTTTTTTTAAAAATGAAAAAAAATGTCACAACAATCGATTTAACCTTTTGAAGCCCTTCGACAAGCTCAGGGTGACAAATTGTGCAATCAATTGGCTTTTGTTGTGTAAACAAATCTTGATTATCAAACTATAAACAATCAAAATGCACCGTGTCACCCTGAGCTTGTCGAAGGGCAAAACTTCGTACTTCCCACCTCGTACTTTGTACTTCCTAATTCTTATCTTTGCTAAAAACAAATACATCATGCAACACATCATCGACCGCTTCATCAGCTACGTCACTATCGATACCGAATCAGACCCGAATTCAACTACGACACCGAGTACCAAAAAACAATTCGATTTAGCCAATAAATTGGTTGACGAACTCAAAGCCATTGGCATGACGCAAGTCACGATTGACAAACACGGTTATGTGATGGCTACTTTGGCTTCCAATGTGAAACACAAAGTGCCAACGATTGGTTTTGTATCGCACTTTGATACCACGCCAGACTTTACCGGAAAAGATGTCAAACCACAAGTGATTCCGAATTACGATGGTGGTGATATCATTCTGAACAAAGAGCAAAACATCGTTCTTTCGCCTAGTTATTTCAAGGATTTATTGCAATACAAAGGACAAACGTTAATCACGACTAATGGTCTGACGTTATTAGGTGCCGATGACAAAGCCGGTATCACTGAAATCATGACCGCGATGGAATATTTAATCCAACATCCGGAAATACAACACGGGAAAATCAGAGTGTGTTTTACACCCGACGAAGAAATTGGTCGTGGTGCTGATTTGTTTGACGTAAAGAAATTCGGCGCCGACTGGGCTTACACCATGGACGGCAGTCAGATAGGCGAATTGGAATATGAAAACTTCAACGCCGCCGGTGTGAAAATTACCTTCAAAGGCAAATCGGTACATCCGGGTTATGCCAAAGGGAAAATGATCAACTCGATGTTGATTGCGAATGACTTCATCAATGAATTACCAAAAGGCGAAACACCACAAGAGACCAAAGGTTACGAAGGATTCTTTCACGTAACGGGTTTAACAGGCAGCATTGAGGAAACCAAATTGGAACTCATCATTCGCGACCACGACATGAAGAAATTCATCAAGCGCAAAGAATTGATACACAAAATCACCAAGAAATTCAACAAAGCGTTTAAAAAGCAATTTGGCGAAGACATTGTCATCTGCGAAATCAAAGACCAATACTACAACATGAAGGAAAAAGTAGAACCGGTGATGTTCATTGTAGATTTGGCCGAAAAAGCGATGAAATCTTTGGGCATCAAACCTTTAATCAAACCGATTCGCGGTGGTACGGACGGTTGTCGTTTGTCGTATATGGGATTGCCGTGTCCGAACATCTTTGCGGGTGGTCACAACTTCCACGGCAAGTATGAATACGTTCCCGTAGAAAGCATGCAAAAAGCGGTAGAGGTGATTGTGAAGATTGCAGAGTTGACGGCAACGACTGACTTTACGAAGAAAGAAAAGAAGGAGAAAAAAGAGAAGAAGGCTAAGAAGAAATAAGTACGAAGTACAAAGTACTAGGTACGAAGTGGGTGTGAAATCTTAATAAGTAACATGAAAGAAGATAAAAATCCTTGGATGAAAAACGACCAATGGACCGAGGAAGTCGGTTTGTTGCGTGCTATCGTTTTGAAAACCGAATTGGTGGAAACCAATAAATGGGGTGGCGAAGTGTACACAGTGAATAACAAAAACGTGTTGGGCATTGGAAGTTTTAAAAACTACTTTGCTTTGTGGTTTTTCAATGGTGTTTTTCTGAAAGATGAAGCTCAGGTTTTGGTCAATGCCAATGAAGGCGTAACGAAAGCATTGAGACAATGGCGTTTTACTTCGGCTAATGAAATCAATGAGAAATTGATTTTGCAATACATCAACGAAGCCATCGCCAATGAAAAAGCAGGTTTGTCTATCAAACCCGAAAAGAAAGAAGCAATGCAATGTGATTTCTTTCAGGCAGCGCTTGATAATAACAAAGCCTTAAAAACCGCTTTGGAACAACTGACGCCTTTCAAACAAAAAGAATACTGGGAATACATGGCGACTGCTAAGCAGGAGAAAACTAAAGTTACTCGCTTGGAGAAAATCACGCCGATGATTTTGGAAGGAAAAGGATTTAACGATAAATACAGGAAGTAAGTTAGAAGTACGAGGTACGAAGTAAAAAAGGTTTAAAATAAAAAATCCCAAATTCCAATAAAGGAGTTTGGGATTTTACTTTGTACTTCTTATTTCGTACTTTCCTTTAAGCTTTCTTATTCGCAGCAGCAGTCAATTCTAAAGAAATCGCTGAACGCTCAATCTTTAATTTTCCTGACATGGTTTCGATAACGGCTGTACCTTCTGATAACTCAGCGATTTTGCCGTGGAAACCACTTTTGGTGATGATTTTATCGCCTACTTTAAGTCCGGCTTCGAATTCTTTTTCTTGTTTGATTTTCTTTTGTTGCGGTCTGATCATGAAGAAATAGATCACTACAAACACTAATAAAAAAGGTAAAAATTGATTTAATTGTTCCATAATAATTGTTTTGTTTTAGTTCTTTTGAGGAACTTCGATTTTAGTTTTAATTTTCAAAATTTTGCTGCCTTCTTTGGTGTTACTCATAATGGTAACGGTTTTTGAGGTTTCGCCTGATTTGCCTTTGGAATCAAAAGAAACTTTGATTTTACCCGATTCCCCAACTTTGATGGGTGTTTTAGGATACTCAGGAACGGTACAACCACAAGAACCACGAGCCGAGCTAATAATCAAATCGGCTTCACCTGTATTTTTAAATTCGAATTCATACGTTGGTTTGTCCCCTTGTTGGATGGTTCCGAAATCGTGCTCTTCTTCTTCAAATGTAATTACCGGATATTTCCCGTCTGCCGGTACTTTGTAGTTAGGCAATACATTTGGTTTAGGTTCCGCTGCCGGTCGTTGTGCCGAAAGGGTATCTAATGTCACTGCTTTATCGTTTACAGTCTCTTTTTTACAAGCGGTTGTCAACAAGAATAACGCTGCAACAACCAATAAATTCATTCTTTTATTCATAACTGATAATTACATTAAACCTCTACCGGTTTTTTTGATTTTGTCTTCGTTTTGGAATTCTTTGACCAAATTATCTAAAATTCCGTTGATAAAAATACTGCTTTTTGGGGTAGAATATTCTTTGGCAATTTCCAAATACTCATTAATGGTCACTTTAACCGGAATAGACGGGAATTTCAAGAACTCACAAATCGCCATTTTCAAAATGATGGTATCAATTTCGGCGATTCGGTCGGCATCCCAATTGGGCGTTTTGTCGATGTATTCTTTGGCCAATTCAATTTCGTTTAAAACCGTTTTGCGGAATAAATTACCCACAAATTCTTTGTCCTCTTCGTCTTTGTAAAGCTTGACTACTTTGAACTCGCTTTTCTCTGAAAATTGTTTCAACTGTTTCTGAATTTGGGTATTCACCACCGGAATATCATCCGTCCAGGTCAGTTTGTTGTCTTCCAAATATTCGTAGAGCTTTTCGTTGGGTGCAATCAATTCGGTGAACATATCCAACACGAACTGTTTGTCTTCCTCAAAAGTATTGTTGCGATTGCTCATGTATTTGGCATACAAGTCACTTTGTTTGATGTCATTGAGCAAAATCAAAATATAATCATCGTTCAAGGACCAGTTATTGATTTTTCTTTTCTCCAAGGCAATACTCAACGAACTGTTGTCTTCCAAATGAAGTAAGACCGCATTATTGATAAACTTTTTGTTGGGATTTTTCTCTTCAGGCGTGGCCAAATGTTTTTTGCTGGAAGCTTCCAAAAAAACAATTTCTTTTTTTCTGATTTCTGTCAAAGTCGACAACATGATTAAATACAAATCCTGAATGTTATCAATGCTTTGGATTAAGAATTTCTCTTCTTTCTCCATTTCCTCAGAATTTTTTTGATGCATCGCGTAGATAGATTGCATCACTTTTACTCGAATATGTCTTCTGTTTAACACCTGTAAGAACTTTTAAAAATTAACAAAGCGAAAGAATTTCTTTCGCTTTGCAAAAATAGGAATATTTTAAAACCTAATAATTATTTATTAGCGTTTTCTTTTTTTCTTTGGTCAATTCTGTTTTGCGCAATTTGCATGGCTGCTTGTTGCGTAGTCATGTTATTCACATCTGCAAAATTGAAAATTTCCAAGGTAGTGTTGTAGATATTCTCAGTCATTTTCATGGCTTGGTCTTTACCGTATTTTACGATTTCACCGTAAACATTGATGATACCACCGGCGTTGATTAAGAAATCGGGTGCATAAGCAATCCCTCTTTCTCTTAAAATTTGACCATGAATGGCTTCAACTGCCAATTGGTTATTAGCCGCACCGGCAATTACTTTGGCTTTGATTTTATGAATAGTTTCATCATTAATAGTAGCTCCCAAAGCACAAGGCGAATAGATATCAACGTCAGCGCTGTATAAATCTGCACCGGTGAAAATTTTGGCACCGTATTTAGCCACCATATTTTCCATTTTATCTTGGTGAATGTCGGATACAAAAACTTCGGCTCCTTCTTTTCTTAAGTAGCTGATTAAAGTTTCACCCACGTGACCTGTTCCTTGCACTAATACCTTTTTACCTTCTAAGTTTTCAGAACCGAATTGGTATTTGGCAGCGGCTTTCATTCCCATGTAAACACCGTAAGCTGTAACCGGAGAAGGATTTCCTGAACCACCGATAGATTCGGAAATTCCCGTAACATAATTGGTTACTTTGTGAATTCTGTCCATGTCTTCAGTCGTTGTGCCAACGTCTTCAGCGGTAATGTATTTTCCGCTTAAAGAGTTAACAAACTCTCCGAAACGGGTAATCATTTCTGGAGTTTTATCGATTTTAGAATCGCCAATAATCACTGCTTTTCCGCCACCAAGATTTAAACCTGTGATAGCTGATTTATAAGTCATTCCGCGTGAAAGTCTCAAAACGTCATTTAAAGCTTCCCATTCGTTAGCATAATTCCACATTCTTGTTCCGCCAAGCGCCGGTCCCATAACTGTATTATGAATACCAATAATTGCTTTTAATCCTGTATCTTTGTCATTACAAAAAACAATTTGTTCGTGATTGTCAAAAGAAACTTGACCGAAAACCGGGTCCATTTTTTTTAGCTCGACCGGTGTAGTGATTTCTGAAGTCATAATGAAGTGGTGTTAATTTAAGACTTTCTAAAAAGTCGGTACAAAAATAAAATTTTATTCAATAAAATTCATCGATATCAAGAATAATTAGTAATTTGTTAATAAAATCAATTTAAACAAAGAATATTGAAATTTAACTATTCTCAATTTTTTTAACATAATTTAAATCATAAAGCCCATTTCTTTAAAATAAGCATGAAAGAACTTCAATATTTAAACAAATATTTTGTCAAATACAAATTCCATTTTTTATTAGGAATTTTAATCACTATTGTAGCCCAAATATTCTCTCTTTTCACTCCCAAGCTTATCAGTCAGTCATTTCAAGCGATTGAAGATTTTCACAGCAACAAAATGACAAGCGACATGATCAAAACTGAATTGATTCAAAACGTCCTTTGGATTGTGGGTACCACTTTGATTGCCGGGGTTTTGACTTTCCTGATGCGCCAGACTTTAATCGTAATGTCGCGTCACGTAGAGTTTGATTTGAAAAACGAAGTGTTCCAACATTACGAAGTGTTAGACCAAAATTTTTACAAGCGCAATCGAACCGGAGATTTGATGAACCGCATCAGTGAAGATGTGGCCAAAGTACGCATGTATGTCGGACCCGCGGTAATGTACACCATTAATACCTTTATTCGATTTACCGTAGTGATTATTTATATGTATAATGTATCGCCGTTGCTGACTTTATACACCATATTACCTTTGCCGATTTTATCTTTTATCATCTTTAGATTGAGTACCGAAATCAACAAACGAAGCACGACTTTCCAACAGTATTTGTCCAAGATTTCGAGTTTTACCCAAGAAATTTTCTCCGGAATTCGTGTGGTGAAAGCTTATGCCTTGGAAAAACAGTACCAAGATGAAATTGTTGATTTAGCTAAAGAAAGTAAAACCAAAAGTATGAGTTTGGCGCGGGTGCAATCGCTGTTCGGACCGTTGATGATTGCGCTGATTGGCGTGAGTAACTTGGTTGTGATTTATTTTGGCGGATTGATGTATGTCGAGGGTTCGATTAAAAGTATCGGAACCATAGCCGAATTTATCCTGTATGTCAACATGCTGACTTGGCCTGTGGCTTCTATAGGTTGGGTTTCATCCTTAGTTCAAGAAGCCGAAGCTTCGCAAAAAAGAATCAATGAATTCCTGAAAATTGAGCCTGAAATCAAAAACAAAGCCACTGAAAACACCAATATTCAAGGCGAAATCGAGTTCAAGAACGTAAGTTTTACTTATGAAGATACTGAAATTACAGCACTGAAAAATATTTCCTTTAAAGTTAAAAAAGGAGAAACCTTAGCCATCTTAGGCCAAACAGGTTCCGGAAAGTCGAGTATTTTATCTTTGGTCACCCGTATGTACGACATCAAAGAAGGCCAAATCACCATTGACGGCAAAGCGATAGACCAAGTCAATTTGAATGATTTGCGCAACAGTATCGGCATAGTGCCGCAGGACGCGTTTTTGTTTTCGGATACCATCAAAAACAATATCAAATTCGGTAAAGAAAATGCCACTGATGACGAAGTAATGGCAGCCGCCAAAAATGCCGTAGTTCACGATAACATTATGAATTTCAGCGCCCAATACGAAACCATATTAGGCGAACGAGGAATCACACTTTCAGGCGGACAAAAACAAAGGGTTTCCATTGCCCGAGCGATTATCAAGAATCCGGAAATACTGTTATTTGACGACTGTTTATCAGCAGTAGACACCGAAACCGAAGAGCAAATTTTAAATAATCTTCTCCAAATTTCTAAAGACAAAACCACCATTATTGTAAGTCACCGAGTGTCATCTGCCAAGAATGCCGACAAAATTATCATCCTAGAGGAAGGCCAAATCATACAAGAAGGTTCTCATAATCAATTGGTAAACCAACCGGGGTATTATGCTGAGTTGTATTTGAAACAACTTTCGGAAAAAGAATTAAATTAAATGTTGTTTGGTAACAAAAATTTTACCATTTTTGAACTGTACAGAAACACTATTAATTGACTGAAAGAATATGAGAGAAAATGATATGTTAGAAAAAGATGAGATTTTTTCTAAAGTTTTAAGAGCAGGCAGAAGAACGTATTTCTTCGATGTGAGAGCTACCAAAGCAGACGATTATTACATTACCATTACTGAAAGCAAAAAGTTTACTGAAGAAGACGGTTCATTCCACTTCAAGAAACACAAAATCTATTTGTACAAAGAAGATTTCGCCGCTTTCACCGAAATCCTTGAAGAAATGACCGCTTACGTTTTGAACCACAAAGGCGAGGAAGTAATTTCAGAAAGACACCAAAAAGACTTCAAAAGAGAATACATTCAGGAAACAGCTGAAGAAACGAAAACATCTGAAAAGAGTTTCACTGATATCGATTTTGATGATATATAACTAATAAAGTAATTAGTGACTAGTAGAAAACAAGTCCGAAGCTGAAAAGTTTTGGACTTTTTTTATGCGATTCTCAAACCGTTTTCCACTTTCAAATCTGAAGTCAATAAAACAACTTCATCACCATTGACCGAACCCAAAACCAAACATTCACTCATAAAGTTGCCTATTTGCTTTTTGGGGAAATTAACTACTGCGACAATCTGTTTCCCAATTAAATCCTCTTTCGAATATCTTTTGGTAATCTGTGCCGATGACTTTCTGATACCAATTTCAGCTCCGAAATCAATGACCAACTGATAGGCCGGTTTCCTGGCTCCGGGGAAATCTTTTGCTTCAAGTATTGTTCCGATTCGCATTACTACTTTTTCAAATTCATGCCATAGCAAAGCCTCTTGTGTTGTATTTTCCATAATCTGAATGTTTCTTTACAAAAATAGAACAGGAAACCCAATTTTGTATAGTTTTTATATGGTTCTGTTACTCTTTAAGTTGAATATATTTTATACATTTAGGTTTTAATAAATCATTCCCTGTTTCACGCTATGAAAATTGCTTTATTTACCAATGAATTTCCACCAAATATTTACGGCGGCGCCGGAGTACATATTGATTTTTTGAGTCAGGAATTGGCTCATTTAGGCGAAGTAGAAGTCCGTTGTTTTGGTAACCAAGAAGAAACTATGGCATCCATGAATGTACTCGGAATCCAATCTTCCTTAACCAAACCCGAAGACCACAACAATCCGCATATCAAGATGTTTCATAATTTGAGTAAAAATGTCGAAATGTCGCAGCATACTTTACAAGCCGATGTCATTCATTGCCACACTTGGTACACGCATTTGGCCGGAATCTTTTCGAGAGAATTACTGCAATCGCCGTTAATATTGACGACACATAGTTTAGAAACGCACCGACCTTGGAAAGTAGAACAATTGGGCAACGGTTATTTTTTGTCCCGATGGATTGAACACCATGCTTACAATACTGCCGACGGTATTATTGCTGTCAGCGAACAAATGAAAACCGACGTTATCGAAGCTTATGGTGTTGCTCCCGAAAAAGTAACCGTCATCCACAACGGTATCGATCCTGATTTTTATGCCCCGACATTTGACAATGATTTACTCAAAGAATACGGCATCAATCCCGACATTCCGTTTGTACTGTTTGTGGGAAGAATAACGCGCCAAAAAGGCATTTCGCAATTGATTTCGGCCGCCAAATATTTTAATAAAAATTGTCAAATAGTACTTTGCGCAGGCGCACCGGATACCGAAGAAATCGCCAAAGAAACCGAAGCATTAATAGCCGAACTAAAAGCACAGCGCAACGGAGTAATTCTAATCTCCGAAATGTTACCGCGAGAAAAAATCAAAGTGCTTTACAGTCATGCCCGCGTTTTTGCATGTCCGTCTTTATACGAACCTTTCGGCATCATCAATCTCGAAGCTTTGTCGTGCGAAACTCCCGTTGTTGGCTCCGCCGTTGGCGGTATTCCCGAAATTATAGTCGAAGGCGAAACCGGTTATTTAATTGAGCTCGAAAGCATTTCCCGAACGGATTTCAACCCAAAATATCCGGAAGCTTTCCAACAAAACTTTGCCACCAAAGTCAACCAATTGTTAGAAGATGAACCTTTGGCCACCCAAATGGGCAAAGCCGGCAGAAAAAGAGTTCTGGATAAATTCAGCTGGACTGCCATCGCCAAAACAACATACAATTATTACGAAGAAGTAATCAACAGATTCGAAAAAGAAAAAGCATAATCAAACAACTAAAGCATATTGCAATGATAAATAAAAGCACATTAGCCATTATTTTAGGTGGCGGACAAGGTTCAAGATTAGCACCACTGACACAAACCCGTTCCAAACCCGCGGTTCCGATTGCCGGAAAATACCGTTTGGTAGACATCCCGATTTCCAATTGTATCAATTCTGATATTAAAAGAATGTTTGTCTTGACACAATTCAATTCGGCTTCCTTAAACCAACACATTAAAAACACTTATCACTTTAGCCATTTCAGTACAGCATTCGTAGATATTTTGGCCGCAGAGCAAACGCCGGATAACCCAACTTGGTTCCAAGGCACTGCTGATGCCGTTCGCCAATGCATGCATCACTTTATGAACCATGAGTTTGATTATGCTTTGATATTGTCGGGTGACCAACTGTATCAAATGGATTTTAACGCCATGATCAAAGCCCATCATGATTCCGGTGCTGCGATTTCTATAGCCACTTTACCGGTAACGGCCAAAGAAGCGCCCGAATTTGGTATCTTGAAAACCGATTCCGAAAATTACATTACTTCCTTTATTGAAAAACCTAATGTGAGTTTGTTACCCGAATGGACATCGGAAGTCAGTGAAGAATCTAAAGCAGAAGGCAAACACTATTTGGCCTCAATGGGAATTTATATCTTCAATAAAGAATTGTTGGTCGAGTTGATGAAAAATCCCGACACCAAAGATTTTGGTAAAGAAATTATTCCGCAAGCCATTGGCAAACAAAAAGTATTAAGCTATCAATACGAAGGATATTGGACCGACATTGGAAACATAGATTCTTTCTTTGAAGCCAATTTAGGATTAACCGATGACATTCCGAAGTTCAATCTTTTTGATAATTCGAGCAAAATTTATACCCGCGCCAGGGTTTTACCGCCATCCAAAATTACCGGTGCTTCTACGATAGACAAATCGGTTATAGCAGAAGGTTGTATATTGAATGGTGTAACGGTGGAACATTCGGTTATAGGTATCAGAAGTCGTGTAGGTTTTGGTTCCACCATCCTAAACTCTTATCTGATGGGAAATGATTATTACCAAAACCTGGAAGAAATCAGAACCAATTCGACTCAAGGTATTATCAATATTGGTATTGGTGAAAGATGTTATATCAACAACACCATAGTCGACAAAGACTGTCGCATAGGAAATGATGTCCGACTTAACGGCGGCAAACATTTAGAAGACACCAACAACGATTTATACACCATAAAAGACGGTATAATAGTCGTCAAGAAAGGCGCTATCCTTCCTGATGGTTTTACCGTATAAATAAAAAAAAACACTCTTGAAGAGTGTTTTTTTTTATTACTGCATAGTCAGATAATTGTAAATTTTTTGGCCTTGTGCTTCATTCAAACGGGCTTTGGGCGCCATTCTGGCCACAATCGGTTTCCATTGTTCTGCATTGAAATCACTAGCTTTGTACAAAGAATGACATCTGGCACAACTGTTCTCGTATAGGCTTTTCCCTTCGGCTAATTCGGCGGTCAAGGTAACAGCTGCCTTTACTTCTTCTTTTGGTGTTGCTGCAGTCGGCACACTCGATTTTGAGGCACACGAATAAATAATGGTGGCCAAAACAGCCAATGCTAGTACTTTGTATTTCATAATTATTGGTTTTATTGGTTCAAGTAAATGTAAAGAAAAATCCCAACCGTAAAAGATTGGGATTCTTATTTAATCAAAACTTAAGTTTTATATTATCCTTTAACGTCCATTAATTCTACGTCAAAGATCAAAGTTGCATTGGGCGGAATTACACCACCGGCGCCGCTTGAACCGTAACCTAAATAAGAAGGAATTACAAAACGCGCTTTATCTCCAACTTGCAACAAGGCAATCCCTTCATCCCAACCTTCGATTACATGACCTTTTCCTAATGGGAATTCGATTGGTTTTTTGCGTGGGTAAGACGAGTCGAATGTTTTACCATTTTCTAATTGTCCGGTGTAATGAACCGAAACTGTCTTTCCGGCTTCGGCCTTTTTTCCGTTGCCTTTTTGGATGAACTTGTAACGCAACCCGCTGTCCGTTTTTTCGAAACCGGCGGCAATTTTTTCCATAGCCGCTTCAGCCGCTTTTTTGGCTTCTTCGATTCTTCTTTGTCTGGATCCTTCAAAAGTTCTGAAAGATTCGATGGCATTCCATTTTTGCGCTTCGTCACCTACTCTTACGATTTCAAGGCTTTCGATTATATCGCCTTGGGCAATTTCGTTTACGATATCTTGTCCTTCTACCACATGCCCAAAAACGGTGTGCTTGTCATCTAACCAAGTAGTTGGTACGTGTGTGATGAAAAACTGAGAACCATTAGTTCCCGGACCGGCATTCGCCATAGATAAAACACCCGGTTTGTCGTGTCTTAAATCCACATGAAATTCATCATCAAAATTATAACCCGGACCGCCCGAACCTATACCTTGAGGACAACCGCCTTGGATCATAAAATCGGGGATTACTCGGTGGAATTTTAAGCCATCGTAATAAGGTTTTCCCATAGGTTTGGCCGAATTCTCCAGTTGCCCTTCGGCTAAGCCTACAAAGTTTCCTACTGTTCCCGGGGTTAAATCGTGTGTTAGTTTTACTAAAATCGTCCCTTTGGTGGTGTTGAATTTAGCGTATATTCCGTTTTCCATGGTTTGAATTGTTAAAATTGTGGTGCAAAGTTACTACATTATATTGTAAATTTGGTAACCAAAAACAAAACCATGAGTTCTATTTTCAGTCAAGCTGACAACGATTTAATCATTTCCAGAATCAACCAACTCACTCCAAACAGCAAAGCTTTATGGGGAAAAATGACCGTAGACCAAATGTTGTCACATTGCCAGGCTCCATTGGATTTTGCCTTTGGAAAAACACCAATGAAAGCCAATTTTTTGATGCGTATCATTGGGAAATTAGTTCGGAATAAAATTTTGAATTCCAAAGAATACCAAAAAAACAGTCCTACTGCTCCGGCTTTTATCCGAAAGGAGACTTATGATTTTGAAGCCGCCAAGCAAGGTCTGATTGAGAGAATCAACGTTTTTTCGGAACTGGGTCAGAAAGCCATTAAAACCACCAAACATCCTTTTTTTGGTGAGATGACTTATGAGGAATGGAGCAAAATGCACACCATGCATTTGGACCATCATTTGAGACAATTTGGAGTTTAAAAAAAGAAAAAAAATAGAGAATAGATGAAAGAGCCATCCGACTATATTAACATCAATAAAGCAACTTGGAATAACAAGACTGATGTTCACATCGCTTCCGAGTTTTATGATATGGAAGGTTTTCTGAAGGGAAAATCGACACTGAACGACATTGAGTTGGACTTACTTGGTGATGTTTCAAGGAAAAAAATATTGCATTTGCAATGTCACTTTGGTCAAGACACGATGTCGTTGGCGCGAATGGGTGCCAAAGTAACCGGCTTAGATTTATCAGACAAGGCTATTGACAGAGCCCGAGCATTAGCGCAAAAACTAAACCTTGACGTGACATTTGTTTGTTCCGATATTTATGATGCGCCGAATTTCATCACCGAAAAATTCGATCTTGTTTTCACGAGTTACGGCACCATTGGTTGGTTTCCCGATTTGGAGAAATGGGCGAAGGTTGTTTCGCATTTTTTAAAGCCTAACGGTAAATTCATCATGGCCGATTTTCACCCTGTGGTTTGGATGTTTGACAATGATTTTGAAACGGTTTTCTATAACTATTTTAATGTAGAACCAATCGTTGAAAACGAAACCGGAACTTACGCCGACCGCGAAGCCGAAATAGCCACTAAAACCATCACTTGGAACCATCCGATTTCGGAGATTTTGAACAGTTTAATTCAAAGTGGTTTAGAAATCAATTCGTTTGAAGAATATGATTATTCGCCGTACAATTGTTTCAACAAAACCGAAGAATTTGAAAAAGGAAAGTACAGAATCAAACACTTTGACAACAAAATTCCGATGGTGTATTCGATTTTGGCGTCGAAGAAATAATTACCTTTTGGAATATTCCTCCATTTTCAAATCATTGTCAAACGGACTCTTCGTAAATGGATAAATCGCTTGTTTCAAATAACCCTTCGGATAATTGGCTTCTAATAAACCGGTATCTTTGGGCCATTCTTCACCCGGCAAATAATAAGTTCCAAAAATTTTATCTATAAACGGAAAAACGGTTGCAAAGTTTTTCCCGTAATGCTCAGAATCTTTACAATGATGCCAATGGTGGTATTGTGGTGTGGCGAAAATATATTTTAAAAAACCAAAATTTATTCGAGTATTGGCATGAATCAATACCGCATGAATCGCCATAAATATTACATAAACACTAAAAGTTATAGTGGAAAACCCAAAAACGTAAAGCGGGATAAAAGCCATGGAACGGGTCACAAAAATATCTACAAAATGAGTTCTCGATCCGGCCAACCAATCCATATTCTCTGTAGAATGATGAATGGAATGGAAACGCCAAAGAAAATGATGACTATGAAAAAATCGATGGGTCCAATATTGGAACAAATCGGCAATAAAAAATGCCATGAACAATTCAATCAAAAAAGGCAAATTTTGAACCCAAGATTGCAAATCCGAAAGTCCCATCCAACCAAAAAACAATTTAGCCGGTTGTTGCGTGATTGCCCCGAAAAACTGAATTAACAAATGGCTAACCACAAAATAAACCAAATCGGTTCGCCATTCTTCATGAAAGGTTTTTTGTCCTTTACGTTTGGGAAAAACCATTTCTATCGGAATAAAAATAACCGCCATCAAAAGCAAATCTAACAATAACCAATCCAACCCTAAATGCCACTTGGTCGCTCCAACAGCCGATGGTGCCACATTAAATCCACCCAAAACAATGGCCAAAGTGCAAAAAATCAAACCTATTAAAGCAAACTTCTTTTGCTTACTTACTATAAAACTGATTAATCCGAAAAAGAAAGAAGCTATAATGGCAGAAGTAAGAAGAGTTTTCATTGACTCACCGGTATAAACCTCTCTGAATTCTGGGGTAGTCAACCATTCCGGGTATTTGAAACACAATACTCCCAAAAAGGATAATATCCCTAAAAAAATTGACGCATAACCACTGATAAATCCTTTTCCAAAATCAAGATTCTCTTTTACTTCCATATTGCATTGTGTTTTTTGCGAATATAGAAAAAGTTCATTTTGAATAAGGTTTATTTTATCAACAACTCATTATGGTTATCTTTGCCCAATATTTATCGCCATGCGAATAGACATCATTACCATATTACCCGATTTATTGCGCAGTCCGTTTGAAGGCTCAATTATGAAACGTGCCATCGAAAAAGGATTGGTGGAAGTGCATTTTCACAACCTGAGAGATTATACGACCAACAAGCAAAAAAGTGTTGATGATTACCAATTTGGCGGTGGTGCCGGAATGGTGATGATGATTCAACCGATAGACGATTGTATTACCCATTTGAAAAGCCAACGCGACTATGATGAAATCATTTATATGTCGCCCGACGGAGAAACTTTGAACCAAAAAATGGCCAATACCATGTCGATGTACGAGAATATTATTATTCTGTGCGGACATTACAAAGGCGTGGACCAACGCGTTCGCGATCATTTTATTACCAAAGAAATTTCCATCGGTGATTATGTACTTTCCGGTGGTGAAATTGGTGCCATTGTTTTTTGCGATGCGATTATCCGTTTGATTCCGGGTGTTTTAAGCGATGAAACTTCGGCCTTGACTGACAGTTTTCAAGACAACTTACTATCGGGACCGATATATACACGACCGGCAGATTACAAAGGTTGGAAAGTGCCTGAAGTATTGACCAGCGGTCATTTTGCCAAAATAGAAAAATGGCGGGAAGATATGGCGTACGAACATACCAAAAACAGGCGACCTGACTTACTTGAAGAGTAGAAAAAGTTATGAATTATGAGTTATGAGTTGTTAGACTAACCCATAATAATTTGACTTTTAATACTTTACACTCTTCAAAAATCATAAAAAAAATTCATAATTCATAATTCATAATTCGTAATTCTTTTCTATATTTGCCCCCACATTTGACCAACCTCTGGCGAAAACCGTGAATGTTGCTCAGATTTAAACCATAATAAGTATTAAAAATGGCAAATTTAGTAGATTTCGTTAACAACGAATTATCGACAAAAAAAGATTTCCCTGCGTTTGGTGCCGGTGACACTATCACTGTGTACTACGAAATTAAAGAGGGTGAAAAAACAAGAACTCAGTTTTTCAAAGGAGTTGTTATTCAAAGAAAAGGTGCCGGATTGACTGAAACTTTCACAATCCGCAAAATGTCAGGTGCTGTTGGTGTAGAGCGTATCTTCCCGGTAAACATGCCTGCATTGCAAAAAGTTGAAGTAAACCAAAGAGGTAAAGTGAGAAGAGCTCGTATCTACTACTTTAGAGAACTTACCGGTAAAAAAGCAAAAATCAAAGAAAGAAGAAGATAATACTTCGCTTTGTGCTCATAAAAAAAGTCCCGATTTTGTCGGGACTTTTTTTATTCCTGATAATTTAAATTCGATATTTTAGCAATTCAATATTTTTTTTCCCTTTAATTGTCGATTTGATAATTCAATCGATTTCGTAAAAGGTTCGCCTTGATTTCTTTATATTTGCATGCTTCAAAACAAACACTTTTGAGGCGATACAACACAAACAAACATTACGAATAAAACCCTTTACAATGACACAAAAAGCAAAAATCCACTATACTTTAACGGATGAAGCGCCAATGTTGGCCACGCATTCGTTTTTGCCTATAGTACAAGCCTTCACAGCTCCGGCTAATATTGATATTGAATTAAGAGACATTTCACTGGCCGGCAGAATATTAGCCAATTTTCCGAGTTATTTAAAAGAAGACCAAAAAGTAAGCGATGCTTTAGCCGAATTAGGCCAACTGGCTACAACGCCTGAAGCCAACATCATAAAACTACCCAACGTCTCCGCTTCTATTCCGCAGCTGACCGATGCTATTGCCGAATTACAAGCTCACGGTTACAACGTTCCGAATTATCCCGACAATCCAACAACCGACGAAGAAAAAGCCATTAAAGCTTCTTATGCCAAAGTATTGGGTTCAGCCGTAAATCCGGTTTTAAGAGAAGGTAACTCCGATCGTAGAGCACCAAAAGCTGTTAAAAACTACGCCAAAGCCAACCCACATTCTATGGGCGCTTGGTCTAAAGATTCTAAAACCAAAGTAGCTTTCATGACCGAAGGCGATTTCTACGGTACTGAAAAATCGGTTACGGTAGCCAATGCGGCTCAATTCAAAATAGAATTCGTCGGCAAAGACGGTTCGACCAAAGAATTAAAAGGCTTATCTGCTTTAAAAGCAGGCGAAGTAATCGATTCTTCGGTAATGAATTTAAAAGCCCTAAAAACTTTTGTCTCTCAAACTATTGAAGAAGCCAAAGCAGCAGGCGTTTTATTATCGGCACACTTAAAAGCCACGATGATGAAAGTGTCCGACCCGATTATTTTCGGCGCGATGGTGGAAGTGTATTTCAAAGATGTTTTTGCCCAATACGGTGACGTTTTCAAATCATTAGGCTACAAAGCCGATAATGGTTTAGGCGATTTATACGCCAAGATTGTCGGTCATCCTCAAGAGGCAGAAATCAAAACTGCTATTGAAACAGCTATCAACAATGGACCGGCTTTAGCCATGGTAAATTCTGATAAAGGAATTACCAACTTCCACGTACCTTCAGATGTTATCGTTGATGCTTCAATGCCGGCAATGATTCGTACTTCGGGTCAAATGTGGAACAAAGAAGGCAAAGCCCAAGATACTTTTGCTTTAATTCCGGATCGTTGTTATGCCGGACTTTACGTAGCCACTATCGAAGATTGTAAAACTAACGGCGCATTAGACCCAAGAACTATGGGTTCTGTTCCGAATGTGGGTTTAATGGCCCAAAAAGCAGAAGAGTACGGTTCACACGACAAAACTTTCCAAGCCGAAGCTGACGGAACCATTCGAGTTTTAGATGCTGATGGCAATGTATATATGGAACAAGCCGTTGAAACCGGAGACATTTTCAGAATGTGTCAAACCAAAGACGCTCCGATTCAAGACTGGGTTAAACTAGCCGTAAACAGAGCGCGTTTATCTGCCACACCGGCCATTTTCTGGTTGGATGAAAACAGAGCGCACGACAGAGAAATTATCAAAAAAGTAAATTTATATTTAAAAGACTACGATACCAACGGATTAGACATTCGCATCATGAATCCGATTGATGCTACCAAACTGACCTTAGACAGAATCCGCAAAGGATTAGACACGATTTCAGTGACCGGAAACGTATTGCGTGATTATTTAACCGATTTATTCCCGATTTTAGAAGTAGGAACTTCGGCCAAAATGTTGTCTATTGTTCCATTAATGAATGGCGGTGGTTTATTCGAAACCGGAGCCGGTGGTTCAGCCCCAAAACACATTGAGCAATTTATTGAAGAAGGCTATTTGCGTTGGGATTCTTTAGGCGAATTTTTAGCTCTTGGCGCTTCATTAGAACATTTGGCACAAACCCAAAACAACCCAAAATCGATGGTTTTAGCCGAAGCTTTAGATGTTGCCACCGAAAAATTCTTAGCCAACGATAAATCTCCCGCCCGTAAAGTCGGCCAAATTGACAACAGAGGTTCACACTTCTACTTGGCGATGTATTGGGCAGAAGCTTTAGCAGCTCAAACCAAAGATGCTGAATTACAAGCTAAGTTTACCCAAATTGCAGGAGAATTAAATGCTAACGAAGCTAAGATTAACGAGGAATTAATCGGCGCACAAGGAAAACCTCAGCAAATTGGCGGGTATTACCAACCCACAAAAGCATTGACCGACAAAGCCATGCGACCAAGCGAAACTTTCAATACTATTTTATCAAAATTGGTTTAATACAGATTTTAATTCCAATAAAAAAAGCGACCAAAACGGTCGCTTTTTTTTATTTCTGCTCTTCTAAAGTGCCGTCGTCTTTTAGGATGATCAATTTGGCTTTGACACCGGTAGTCAAGTTCCATTTGTTAGTGGTAATCATGCCTTTCTTTTGGTCGTAAATCACAAATTGAGCGGTATTTGGTCCGGATTCTCCTTGGTTTAAAGCTTCGATTTCTATTTTATTGATGCCTTCAGTCAAATCTAAATAAACCTCTTTATAGCTTACTTCAAGTAAAATAGCATCTACTGCGATTTTATCATTGAGCCAAATTCTAACCAAATCGCCATCGGGTGCTTCATGATCTCTACAGGCAATACTGATGATTTTGGTACCGGTTTTGAACTGTCCCAAAAAACTATCGCTTTTGAACTTTTCCAAAATTTCACCATCGCTGTTTTTCTGGTTCATTTTGTCAGTGTATTGTTTGGATGGATTTTCAAATTGCTCCTTCTCCATAATGCTTTTTTCCGCTTCTGGTTTTTTCTTGAGCAAGGAAACACCTTCCAAAAGTTTGTCTTTTTTATCAAAAATACTCGGATAAGTAAATGATTTAGAGGAAGTAGGCGCCACTTGACCGGAAGGATTACTCACCGGCGCAATTTTCAACGTCTTTTTAGGCGTTTCAAATTGTGAAAAACCTTTAAAAATAAAAACAAGTAAAAACAATAAAGTAAAACCCGACTTCATTATAACTGCTTTTTTGTGGTTTAAATTATCTATTAGCTGAAAATTATTATCTCTATTAACCAAACCTTAACAAATGATTAGGAGTGAAAAACCAATTTTATTAAGATTTTTGTACTAACAAACGTCAAATTTATGTCAAAAAATATTCTAACTTCCATATTTTTAATATTATTAACGTTTTCAGCCAATTCACAAGAGAAATTCACGCTCAGCGGATTGGTTTCTGATGGGAAAAATAAAGAGACGCTTATTGGGGTTTCGCTTTACATTGCTCAAACCAAAACCAGTCTTACAACAAATGAATATGGTTTTTATTCCATCACTTTACCCAAAGGCAATTATACATTATCTATTAGCTATGTGGGTTATCAAACCCTAGAGGAAACGATTGAACTTAACAAAGACATCAAAAAAAACTTTTTAATTACGGAAACCAGTCAACAACTCAAGGAAGTAGTCATTGTACAAAATAACAAACGCATAGATGTCAGAAAACCGGAAATGAGTGTCAACAAACTCACCATTCAGGAAATCAAGGAAATGCCGGTGATTTTTGGGGAAGTCGATGTGATTAAATCGATACTGACACTTCCCGGTGTGACCAATGCCGGCGAAGGACAATCGGGTTTTAATGTGCGCGGCGGCGGTGCTGATCAAAACTTAGTGTTATTAGACGAAGCCACTATCTACAACTCTTCTCACCTATTTGGTTTGTTCTCCGTTTTTAATCCGGATGCAATTAAAGATTTGAAACTGTACAAAGGTGGCATTCCCGCGAGATACGGTGGAAGATTATCCTCTATCTTAGACATTTACCAAAAAGAAGGTAACAAAAATGACTTTCACATGAACGGTGGTATCGGACTAATTTCAAGCCGCATTTTGGCCGAAGGACCAATTGTAAAAGACAAAGGTTCGTTTGTTTTTGCCGGAAGAGGTTCTTATGCACATCTGTTTTTGAAATTGTTTGACAATCCGAATTTGGCTTACTTCTATGATTTGAACACCAAACTAAGTTATTCCATCAACGAGAAAAACAACGTCTATCTTTCGGGCTATTTTGGCAGAGATGTGTTCCAACTGAACAACAGTTTTGTGAACACTTACGGGAATGCGGTGATTAATTTCCGCTGGAACCATTTGTTTTCGGATAAGCTGTTCTCCAACTTGTCACTCATTTATTCTGATTATTACTATGGCCTTCGATTGGATTTCATCGGGTTCAATTGGGACAGCGGTATCAAAAATTACAATTTCAAATACGATTTCAAACATTATTTAACCGACAAATTCAAACTGACTTACGGAGTACAATCCAATTATTATGACTTTAATCCGGGTAAAATTGAACCTACTGGTGAAGAATCAGGGATTAATCCCGACCAATTGGACAAAAAATATGCGTTGGAAAATGCCGTTTATTTAGATGCCGAACACCAAATTGCCAAGAATCTCTCGCTTTCTTACGGACTTCGATTCAGCAATTTTCTGCGATTGGGCCAACAGACATTGAATACTTATGCCGATAACCAACCGGTAACTTTTAATTCCGAATTTCAAATCTACGAAAGTGCTGAACCGACAGGAACAGTGAGTTACGGCAAGAATGAAACCATTGCTCAATTCAACAATCTTGAGCCGCGTTTTTCGATAGCTTATACTTTAAATGATGACCAATCTATCAAAGCAAGCTACAACCGAATGACCCAATATTTACATTTGATTTCAAATACACAATCGCCAACACCTTTAGACGTTTGGGCGCCAAGTGACCAATATTTGAAACCGCAGAATTTAGACCAATTTGCCTTGGGTTATTTCCGAAACTTTAATGACGATGTGTATTCCTTGGAAGTGGAAACCTTTTATAAAAAAATCAAAAACCGTGTAGATTATATCGACGGCGCTAATTTGATAGCGAATGAAGCCATTGAAAGAGTGGTTTTAAACGGCCAAGCCAGAGCTTACGGTTTGGAAGTTTTGTTCCGAAAAAACACCGGACAATTCAAAGGTTGGGTTTCTTATACTTTATCCAGAACGGAACAGCAAGTAGTGGGCAGAACACCTGAAGAAACCGGAATCAACAACGGAGATTGGTACCGAACCGGTTTTGACAAACTCCACAATCTAGCTATTGTTGGCAATTATAAATTAAATGAAAAATGGCGTTTCAGTTCCAATTTTATTTTACAAACCGGTCAACCGGTTACTTTCCCAACCGGTCAATATGAATACCAAGGCATCACGGTTCCAATTTTTAGTTCCAGAAACGAAAATAATTTACCGATGTACCATCGCTTAGATGTTTCAGCTACTTTGACGCCGCGAAAAAACAAAGGCAGAAAATGGCAAGCCGAATGGGTTTTTGGCATCTACAACATTTACAACCGACAAAACGCTGCTTCTATCACCTTCAGACAAAACCAAGAAACGGGTTCTAATGAAGCGCTTCGTTTGTCTATTTTCGGCTTCGTCCCGAGCGCTACTTATAACGTTAAATTTTAAACCATGAAAAAGATATATTATAGTTTATTCCTGATTTTACTTTCACTCAGTTCATGCGAAAAAGTCGTTGATGTTGACCTATCAACCTCTGCACCAAGATTGGTCATTGAAGCCTCAATTCAATGGCTAAACGGAACTTCGGGCAATGAACAAATCGTAAAACTTTCGACCACAACGGACTATTTCTCCAACGAAATTCCGCCGGTGACTGATGCTGTAGTTTATATTACCAATAGCGCCAATGAAGTCTTTAATTTCACCCAAGATACTGAACCGGGTATTTACAAATGCCTTAACTTTAATCCTGTAGTTAACGAAGATTACACCCTAACCGTCATTTACGAAGGTGAAACTTATACTTCTACCGAAAAACTTTTGAATACGCCAACCGTAACAAGAGTAGAACAAGATGATGAAGGCGGTATTTTGGGTAACGAAACTGAAGTAAAATTCTTTTTCAACGATTTGGTCAACGAAACCAATCATTATTTGGTAAGAATTGATGATCCGTACAAAGTCATCCCCGAATATGGTGTAATCGAAGACCGATTTTTTCAAAACAACGAAATGTTTGGTTTGTATTTCAGCGAAGATTTAAAACCCGGTGATACTTTGAAATTCACCTTAAACGGTGTGACCCTAAACTACTTTAATTATATGGATATTTTATTGGAGCAAACGGGAACCAACAGCATGGGACCATTTTCCACTCCAACAGCCTCTGTTAGAGGTAATATTGTCAATCAAACTAATTTTAACAATTTCGCCTTAGGCTATTTTCGCCTAAGTAAAACAGAGGTTTCGGAATACGTAATCCAGTAAATGAGCAGTGCGAAGTACGATTTACAAAGTAAGAAGTGTGAAGAGTTTTAGTTATTTTTACCACTTCTTACTTATAACTTTTAACTTTGTACTTATAAATGTCATCACACCACATTGTTCGCGACGACCAAGAACCGGCTTTAATCATTGCCAATGGCGAAATGTGTAGCCAAGAATTGTTAGGCCAATTGCTCGAATGGTCGCCACTAGTCATTGTACTCGATTCGGCTATTGAGCGTGTTTTGGAATTGGGGATTAAAGTCGATGTATTGTTAGGCGATTTTGACCGCGGTTTTGACTCGGAGTATTACAAAGAAAAACAATACCCGATTGAAATTGTGTACGCACCCAACCAAGACAAAACCGATTTGGAAAAAGCATTTGATTATTTAATCGAAAAAGGACACAAAGCGGCCAATGTGATTTGGGCTACCGGAAGACGAGCTGACCATACGATTACCAATTTGACCAACATCGTTGCTTATCGCAATCAATTAAAAGTCGTGATTCTCGACGATCATTCTAAAGTGTTTTTGTTGCCCAATACTTTTGAAAAATGGTACACGGCTAACACCATACTTTCCTTAATTCCGATTGGAAAAGTACGCGGGATTTCTACCCAAAATCTTTTTTATTCGTTGAACAATGAAGATTTAACCATTGGTTATCGAACCGGAAGCAGCAATCACGTTACCACAGACGGCATCGTCACCATTACCCACACCGAAGGCGATTTATTGCTGATGGAATGTTGGGACTAAAAATAACAGCCCTTGAAAACTCAAAATAGCTCAGAAAAAACAAGTTTGCATCCGAGAAATCCACACCGATTTCGGTATGATTTTGAAGCTTTAATAAAAGCTTGTCCGGAATTGCAAAACTTTGTACATATTAACGAACACAGCATAGAAACCATTGATTTCAGTAATCCGGAAGCGGTGAAAGCCTTGAACAAAGCTTTATTGATTTCAAACTACGACATTCAAAATTGGGATATTCCAACCCATTATCTTTGTCCGCCGATTCCCGGAAGAGCGGATTACATTCATTATATCGCTGATTTATTGGCCACTACCCACAACGGAATCATTCCCGAAGGCGAAAATGTGATTGGTTTAGACATTGGGATTGGTGCCAATTGTATTTACCCGATTATTGGAAGCAGTGCTTATGGTTGGAGTTTTTTGGGCACCGACATCGATGAAAAAGCACTTCAAAACTGC
This sequence comes from Flavobacterium sp. IMCC34852, assembly GCF_030643905.1. Lineage (NCBI taxonomy): Bacteria > Pseudomonadati > Bacteroidota > Flavobacteriia > Flavobacteriales > Flavobacteriaceae > Flavobacterium > Flavobacterium rivulicola. The sequence continues at coordinate 2,929,523 of NZ_CP121446.1, forward strand.
AAGAAAATCATCGCTGATAATCCGAAACTAATTGACGCTATCAGTCTGCAATTGCAAGTGGAGCCGAGATTTATTTTCAAAAATATCATTTTACCCGAAGACAAATTTGCCTTCACCATTTGCAATCCGCCGTTTCATAACTCAGCCGAAGAAGCGGCAAAAAGTGCGTTGCGAAAAGTGAATACTTTAAGTAATGTAAAAACTTCAAAAGCGACTTTAAACTTCGGTGGCCAAAATGCAGAATTGTGGTGCAGTGGTGGCGAAATTGGTTTTATCACCCAAATGATTTATGAAAGTGCCAAATATCCGCTACAATGTTTGTGGTTTACGACTTTGGTTTCCAAAAAAGACAATTTGAAAAGCATATACAAAACTCTGGGAAAAGTAGGCGCTGCTGATATCAAAACCATCGACATGGCGCAAGGCCAAAAGATAAGCCGAATTGTTGCTTGGACTTTTTTGACCAAAAAACAACAGCAAATATTTTAAAAGTACGAAGTACGAAGTGGGAAGTACGAAGTGGGAAGTACGAAGTGGGAAGTACGAAGTGGGAAGTACGAAGTGGGAAGTACGAAGTGGGAAGTAGAAATTTTAATTTTATATCTATGACGAATGATTTGAAACAAAGAACAAAAAAGTTTGCTTTGGATTGTTAGATTCTATGCTCACAATTACCAAAAACCAGAGAGTATAATGCCTATATCAATCAATTAATCAGAAGTTCAAGCTCAGTCGGAGCCAATTACAGAGCGTCACAACGGGCTAAATCATCTGCAGATTTTTTAAACAAACTCAAAATTGTTGAAGAAGAAATTGATGAAAGCGATTATTTTTTAGAGTTACTTTTTGAGGTTTGTCAAATGGAAAAGTTAAATTTAGAAGCTGTTTTTCAACCTTTAATGAAAGAGGCAAAAGAATTAACAGCCATTATTGTTTCGGCCATAAAAACAACAAAAAGTAATATTCAAACCAAATAAAACTTCGTACTTTGTACTTCTTAAATCGTACTTAAAATATGAAATTCCAAGTCGTATCCGAATACCAACCTACCGGCGATCAACCCCAAGCGATTGACAAACTCGTCAAAGGCATTGTTAGTGGTGAAAAATACCAAACCCTTTTGGGTGTAACCGGTTCGGGAAAGACATTTACCATGGCGAATGTGATTCAGGAAGTGGAGAAACCGACTTTGGTTTTGGCACACAATAAAACCCTGGCAGCTCAGTTGTACTCTGAGTTTAAGCAATTCTTCCCTAACAATTCGGTGCAGTATTTTGTATCGTATTACGACTATTACCAACCCGAAGCCTATATTCCCGTTACAGGTGTTTTTATTGAAAAAGATTTGTCTATCAATGACGAATTAGAGAAACTGCGTTTGAGCACTACTTCTGCCCTATTATCAGGGCGCAGAGATGTGTTAGTAGTCGCTTCGGTTTCGTGTTTGTACGGTATCGGAAATCCGGTGGAGTTTCAAAAGAATGTGATTTCGATTGACAAAGGCCAAGTCATTTCGCGCACCAAATTATTACATCGCTTGGTCCAAAGTTTATACTCAAGAACCGAAGTTGAATTTACACCGGGAACCTTCAGAATTAAAGGCGATACTGTGGAAATCTTCCCAAGTTATGCCGATGAACCTTTTCGCGTGCATTTCTTTGGCGACGAAATTGAAGACATTGAAGCCTTCGATGCCAAATCTTCTAAAGTCATCGAGCGCTACGAAAAACTCAACATTTATCCGGCCAATATGTTTGTGACTTCACCCGATGTGTTACAAGCAGCGATTTGGGATATCCAACAAGATTTGGTAAAACAAGTCGATTATTTTAAAGAAATCGGCAAACATCTTGAGGCCAAACGCTTGGAAGAACGCACCAATTTCGATTTAGAAATGATACGTGAATTGGGCTATTGCTCGGGAATTGAAAATTATTCGCGCTACTTAGACCGACGTCTTCCGGGCACGCGACCCTTCTGTTTGCTTGATTATTTTCCGGATGATTATTTGATGGTTGTCGATGAAAGTCACGTGACGATTTCTCAGGTTCACGCTATGTACGGTGGTGACCGAAGTCGCAAAGAGAATTTGGTGGAATACGGTTTCCGATTGCCCGCTGCTATGGACAACCGTCCGCTAAAGTTTGAGGAGTTTGAAAGCATGCAAAACCAAGTCGTTTATGTTTCGGCAACACCTGCTGATTATGAATTGCAAAAGTCCGAAGGGATTTATGTAGAGCAAGTCATTCGCCCAACGGGTTTATTGGACCCGATTATAGAAGTGCGGCCGAGTTTAAACCAAATTGACGATTTAATCGAAGAAATTCAGCAACGTTGTGAAGTCGATGAAAGGGTTTTGGTTACGACTTTAACCAAAAGAATGGCGGAAGAACTAACGAAATATTTGACCAAAGTTTCTATTCGATGTCGTTATATTCATTCGGATGTTGATACTTTGGAACGCGTAGAGATTATGCAGGATTTGCGCAAAGGTTTATTCGATGTGTTGATTGGCGTAAACTTACTCCGCGAAGGTTTAGATTTACCCGAAGTGTCATTGGTCGCGATTTTGGATGCCGATAAAGAAGGTTTCTTACGCAGTCATCGTTCCTTGACGCAAACTGTTGGTAGGGCTGCTCGAAATGTAAATGGAAAAGCGATTATGTATGCGGATAAAATCACTGCTTCAATGCAAAAAACCATAGACGAAACCAATTATCGTCGAGAAAAGCAAATCAATTACAATACTGAGCATAATTTGGTTCCCAAAGCTTTGAACAAAAGTTTGGGCAATGCCTTGAGCGGCAATTCGGTTTCGACGCAATATTACGAAGACAAAATCGCCAAAGCCGCCGAGCCGGAAAGTCTGTATCTATCCAAAGCGGAAATCGAAAAGAAAATTCGTGAAACCCGAAAAGCCATGGAAAAAGCGGCCAAAGAGTTAGATTTCATGCAAGCCGCCAAATACCGCGATGAAATTCAGGCGTTGCAAAGTAAACTATCAATAACATAAGAATTATGATAAAACAATTCTCTTTACTCCTCATTCTAATCGCCTGCAATATTTCCGCTCAGGAAACAACAAAGCCGGAAACCAAAAAGAAAAACACAATTTCTATTGAGTTTTATCAACCCATTCAAAATTCACTTAGGGAGTTTTATAATGATGATTGGTTATTGTCCACTTATCCAACCGAAAGGAACAATTATTCAAGAAATTCGTTTTCAAATGCTTTTGGAATTAGCTACGAAAGGACTAAAAATGATGTTGTTTTCCGGGCAAGATTGGGAATTACTATAAGAGAAATTAAGGAGCATCAGGATTTTGAGTACATCAACACTAATGAGAATACCAAAATAAATATAAATCAAAACTACCACTATAGCCAGAACCATATCAATGTTTTTGTAGGTATTGCGAAGCGCATCCATTTGGCCAATAATTTTGATTTTGACTTCGGAATTGACCTGGCTTCTGTTTATTATTTGGAAGGAAGTGGAGATTATGATTACGATTCTCATATAACAAACTTGATTGACAACAGCACCTTTTCCCATCAAATTATAACTGTTGAAGACAGGATTGGGAAGATTTATGGTTTTGGATTGGGTCCGGTTTTTAAACCACAATATGCCATTACTAAAAATTTAGTGGTTGCCGCTGAACTCCAGGTGTATTTTATGAAGACATTTACCAACGACAAATCGACCCGAGTTGAAACTTCAGACTATTATGTACCATCTCAAGACTATTCTGAACATACTAAATTATATGGTGATATAAATTATGACGTCAATCAGTGGAATTGGACAAAAGTATCTCCTCTCATCAGAATTGGATATCAATTTTAAAGCATAGCAATTCAAGTATTCTTGAAATATTTTTAGCAAAACCAAGCAGAAATTATTTAGGCTGAAGTTTTTTAGAATAAACAATATAGCTTAATCAATAACGAACTTAATGCCGCCGAATACCACGATGAAATTAAGAGTTTACAAGAAAGGATATAAAATACGACAGATACCGTATTTCAATACTTGTTGTTTTTTTTAACTTTGACTTACTAAAATGCTTAGTTATGAAACATTTATTATGCCTTACGCTTTTACTTTTTGTTACTTTTTCTAAGGCTCAAACCGGTATTCATACTCCAAGTGATTGGGTTCAGGATGCTTTCTTTAGCAAAGACGGAAACAAATGCCTGACTATTTCAACTGCGGAAACCATCTTGTGGGATATGGCATCAAAGAAACCAATATGGGTAAAAAAGACCGCTGATTTCGGAGTGCCTTATAAAATGTTATATTCTTTCTTTACCACAGCTGATCCCGATTTAAATTTTATTATTATCAGAGACAATACATCGGTTAGGAATTTAGTCGACTTAAATACATTTAAAGTTACGCGTTGGAATTACGACCATTGCCATTTCACTTCGGATGGAAGATTAGCTGTTTTGGACTATAATTTTGAAAAGAAGAATGCTAATAAACTTCTTTTAATTGACCCCAAAACTTTTCAATCAGAAGTCATTGTAGATAAAATAGGCTCTATGGACGTATATGAATCGGGCAAAAAAATACGTGTACTCAAAAAGAAAGGCGACATCTATGATTTTGCAAATGGTCGCACCTATGACGTAGAAACCAAAAAATTCTTTGAAGAAAGTCCGGGACCCATTGATAAGTTCCGCAAGATTTATTTTTATAAAAATGGTTACTACATTGTTTATCAACCCAATGAAATTTTGGTAAAAAAAGCCGACAATACTACATTCAAAATTAAAACTCATAATCCAAACGAAAATAATATTTCGTCGTTTTCACAAAGATTATGTCCAACTTACGACGATCCGGAAACCGTTAAAATGCTGGAGCATAAAAGAGTTCGTGACGGTTATTATTTAAGTTTCATAAATACCTACAACATAACAAACGGTCAGCTTACGGAGACTTTTGAGTTGACTAACACCACCGATAAAGCCAATCAAGTTGCCAAAGCCAATGAGTTACAAAAGAATAAAGTTTGGGCAGAAGAACAAAATAAACTGAACCTTCCTGAAAATGTGCTTAAAAGAAGATTGTTTCAACTGCAAGGCAATTTTTATTACAACACCAATACCAAAGGAATTTATTACGTCGTACCCGGAAAACCTATTTACGAAGGTGATTTAGTGATGATGGAGGCATTGCATGATGACCCAAAACAAAAAATGGAGGTTTATGAAAAGATAGATAATTTAGAAAATGCAGCGCTATACAAATATACAATGCGCCCAAAATCATGTACCTCTTGTAATGGCAAAGGCTATATTTCAAATTCTTATAAAAGAACAGTAGCCGATTATGAATATACCACGGGAAAAAAGCTTGTTGAAACAACAACTCGTACTAATTCTTGCGGTAATTGTGGTGGTTGCGGATTGGTGCCAAATTATTAATACCTAAAGCAACCTAAAAATATAGAAAAAATTTCAGGCCTTGCAACGCAAATTAGCCAATATTTCATGAAAAGCATTTTCACCCAAAAATCGGAAAACCCAACCCTGGAGCAACTTCAAGATGCTTTGGGTGACACCTATGTGTATTGGCAAACTTTTGCGGAGCATACCAAAAAATTATATCCTAATGCTACCGAAGAATGGTCTTTTGCCGGTGAAAAATTCGGTTGGAGTTTCAGAATTAAGGATAAAAAAAGAATCCTGATTTACTTATTGCCCCGAGATAAATTCTTCAAAGTCGCTTTTGTATTTGGCCAAAAAGCCACCGATGCCATCCTGCAAAGCAACATCTCCCAATCTATCAAAAACGAACTTCAAGCGGCCAAAGTTTATGCGGAAGGTCGAGGCATCCGAATCGACATTAAAGACTCAAAAACTAACGTAGACATCCTAAAATTGATTGCGATTAAAATAGATTTTTAATTTTTGGCCCAAAAACCAACTTTCGAGCATTTCCAGGCCTTCCCAGCCTTCAAACGAGCTTCGGACTCCCACAAACGAGCTTCGGACTCACGAAAAAAAGCTTCGGACTATTATGCTAATGCTTCGGACACTTTCAAATCTACTTCGGACTGTTTCGAATGCTTTTCGGAGTGTCAATTTTACTTTTCGGACAACCATTTATGGCTTTCGGAACGGTAAAAAAGAGCTTCGGATAACTTTTTCTACTTTTCATAAAAGAAAAAATAACTTACATTTTTGAGCTGTTGATTTCATTTTATTGTATCTTTATTCTTATTTTAATTTCTTTATATGAAATGGAATGCTAAAATAGTAAAGTACAAAGGCGAAGTGCGCATTGGCGTTTGGTTTGGAAAGGATGACGCTTTAATTGCATGGATCAAAAGTTTTCCGGGTGTTCGATGGAGTCAATCAAATGGGTATTGGCATTTGCCTGATACGGAAAATAATCGAAAACAATTGGGACTGCGCACATTGACGGAACTGTCGCCCAATGCAGAAGGTTTGAGGAGTTTGGAAAATTTTAAGCGTTGGCTTCGCTCTAAACGTTACAGCGAAAGTACGCTTACGGTTTACATGGATGCGGCTAAATCCTTTTTGGTTTTCTTTAATCAAAAAAGTCCTTCTGATATAACTAATGACGATGTTATTTTATACAACAACGAATACATTTTGAAGAACAACTTATCGGCATCATATCAAAACCAAGTGGTGAGTGCAATTAAGTTGTTTTTCACGACGGTTCAGAATAAAAAAATTGAGATTGAAAGCATTCATCGGCCGAAGCGTGCCAGAGTATTGCCCAATGTTTTGAGCAAAGAAGAAGTCAAACAAATTTTGGAAGCGCATGGCAATATTAAACACAGAGCGATGTTGTGTTTGATTTACAGTTGCGGTTTGCGAAGAAAAGAACTGCTCACTTTAAAACTCAGCGACATCGATTCGAAGCGGAATATTGTAAAAATCATACAAGCCAAGGGCAAAAAAGATCGGATTGCGCCTTTGAGTCCGAGGGTTTTGGAGTTGTTGCGGGATTATTACAAATGTTATAAACCTAAGATTTGGTTGTTTGAGGGACAAGTAAAGGGCGAACCTTACTCAGAGCAGAGTTTGCAAAGTATTTTTAAGCAAGCGTTGGAAAAGGCGAACATTTCAAAGCCGGTAACATTGCATTGGTTGCGTCACAGTTATGCTACCCATTTGTTGGAAAGCGGCACAGATTTGCGCTACATACAGGAATTATTAGGCCACAGTCGAAGCAAGACAACGGAAATCTATACGCATGTGAGCACGAAAAGTTTACAACAAATAAAAAGTCCGTATGATAATTTGTAATATTTTTAATATATTAGCACAAGCGAACCAAAAGTATGATACCACTCATACCTATACCACCAAATTTGGGCGGATATGTATGATTTGTTCATACATATAAGCTAGTTATGGGCTATTATTCGACAACTCTGCAAAATAGAAAACATGCATAAAATACAGACTTATATTATATTGAGAATTCTCATCATTCTTCCATTTTTTACTTATGGACAAACTACATTAGAAGAGAATTCGAGCGAATTTTGCGGACAATATTTTACTGCTCCAAATGAGTGTAAAACAATGGGGAATATGATTCAGTGTAAAGACTATGTTTTTACTTGGAGTTATGAACCAATAATAGATTTACCAAGGCATCAAAAAGAATTGATTGCTCAAATTAAAAATCCGAAAGAAATAAAAGTTTCAGTTTTAAAAACTGATTTGATTGGTTATTTATCGAAAGTAGATTCATATGATAGTTTGCTTATTGTAGGGAGTGTAAATGGAAAAGGTGTGATTATAAACTTATATCTTGATAAAACTATAAAAGCAACAAACGACTTACCAGAATGTGTTAGGCAATTTATAACAATTAAGTAAAAATAACAGCCCATAACAGCCGTTTCTCGCAATTGCGAATTTTGTGGTAAGTTCACGTTTACGTTTCGCAAGAATTTTTATCTTTAACAGAAAATAATTCGTTCCGAAGTTCGCAACTGACGAGAAGCGGCGGAACGTTAGCGGTCATTGTAACAAAAATAACTAAATTAGAAAATATGAATAAATTAATAACAAACAGAAATTTGACAATTATAAATTTTGGAATTGTATTCTATTTCATCCTTATTTACTTTATTAACTTTTATAAAATAGACTTTGTTTTAATAGGTGTTTTTAGAGAATTACTGACAATACCATTTTTACTTGCACAAATAGTCTTTTTAATCATCGGAATAATATTTTTAATAAAAAACCAAAAGGATTTCTTAACATTAGTTAGTGTTTTAGCATTGACTATTTGTACGTTTATAACAATTGGTAGTTTCTTTTAATTATTAAGACACAAATTTTATCCATTAAATTAAAAACTAAACTGTATTTAAATTTTTAAAATTACGGAGTGAAATAGTAACCAAAATAACTCAAAAGTGAAAATAGAAAATAGGATTTTGACTAAAAATCAAAATTTCGAAATAACAACGAACCGCTAACAGCCGTTTTGCAAAAGCGGGGTTTTCGTGCTTCTATGACATTGAAGTGCTAAATTAATGCTTAGTGCATTTAATGAAGTTTAGTGCTAAAAATCCCCGCCTTCGCAAAGCGGCAAAACGTTAGCGGTAATTTGCCACAAAATATCTCAAATTAGAACAAATGAGCAAGTCATCAAAATTTAATAGTCAACGCATTTATAGAATTTGGATGTATACAGTTAGTCATTCAACCTTAATACTTAGAAGTGAAAAACAATATTTTGACGTAGATTATGCGTTCAAATATGATGAACCAGATTTAACTATTGATGTAATTTTTAATGGCGTAGATTTTATATCAATACCTGATAGTTTTAATGAGATAGAAATTAAAAAGGAAGGTGAAAAATTCATTTTCAACAATAATGAAAATTGGTATGTTAAGGCTGCTAATTGTATTGTTGGCCAATATGACGGTGATGATGAAGATAAAATTTGGGAAATGAGTTTAAAATATAACGAGACAATAGAGTTATAGCAAACTACCGCTAACAGCAGTTTGCAACAATTGCAAGGTTTAGGCTTTCACCGAATTTTCTCCGAAAATTCAAAGCCAAGTTTTGTACTTGGAATCATCAGTAATAAATCGTCGCAGCTGTTGCAAGCCGCGGCACGTTATAACTCAGTTTTCCCTTATTCTACAACTGAAGTTTTAAGCTAGAAAAAATCCAAAAAAGTTTGCTTGAAAAATGAAATCGAAAATTAAGTAGTAGAAAAAAATATGACAAACTTTTGACGTAGAAAAAGTTAGTGTTGAGAAAATTTAGCGTTTAAAAGTTGTGTGAAAATATTTTACTTAAAAAAAATTCACACCAAAAGTGTGTGAAAAATATTTTTTTAAAAAAAACCACACAGAATTATAAAAAAAATGAAAAGGAGAAGCCGAAGTTGAAACTGGCAAAGATTGAGTGCTCAAGTTGGTAGGAAAACCGAAGTTATAACAGCAGTTTGTGATAATGGCTGGTTTTAGTTTTTATCAGAAAAGTTCTCCCTAATTGAAATTTTAATTATATTTGGAATGGTAAGTGATTGAAACACGCCACTATCACAAGCCGCAGAACGTTAGCGGTTATACCGAAACTCACTCGAAGAATTCAATAACCTAACGTAATTAATAGTAATTGTATCATATACGAACTTAAAATAATGATTTATGCCATTTTCAGCTTATTATACTTTTTTTGGTGAAGCAGACCCTTGGGAATTTACTGTCAAGTATGTAGAAAACGAGACCGACAGATTTTTTATAGATTGGAAAGGTGGAAAAGTGAAACATGTAAAAGTCAAGACTTTACTAGATATAGTAATTCACATGTACTATTGTTATAGCTATCTTTATATGGGAAAGGAAAATGTATCCGTTAAAAAAATATACAAAAGGACAGTTAAACAAATAGGAAAAAAAATAGTTTTAAGACAATTCCCAGAAGAAAAATTAAACGATTGTTTTATTCGTGATGTGTTAAACAGATGTGATGAAATGCATGAGAAAAGTGAAGCAACATATCATAAATATTTGAGAGAAAATGAATTGGGCGAAACAGAAGGGATTGATTGGACAAAGGCTTATGAGAACGATATAGAACGTATGGATGATGAAACAGATGGTTTTTGGAGAATAAGTAATGATTTAGACTAAAAAAATAAACCCTCTAAAATAACTCAACATTCTAAAATACTGACTATTAAATGACATATGATGTTAGAGAGCCAAAATTTCAGTATTTTAATTAATCATATAACTTTAATCGAAAAAGTTTGAAATGAAAGTGGTACAACCGCTAACAGCGGTTATCAGCTATAGCTGGAATTTCTTGAGTTGTACTTCTATTTTCACGTAAAAACTTTTATCTTAGCAGACAGTACGCAGTTCGTTGGCTTCGCTACAGACTGATAGCCGCGAAACGTTATGAGCTATTTTTTTGGAACTCGCAATAAATGGAAAATAATAATCTTTTCGAAATAAAAATACTTGATTTGCATTGGATAAAAAATGTAGATGACGGAAATGATCTTTGTGCGCATGGTCATGTAGAATTAAGAATTGGAAATGAAATTATATCAAACTATGAAAGCGGAGATTGGACATTGAGTTCAACTGCGTTATCTCTTTTGCGCTCAACAAAAGAGAATTATGATAAAGACGATTATTCGAATCAGCTTTTACCTTGTTGTGGACATTTCTTTATTGCAGACGAAAAAGAGGAAACCGTAATAATTCAAGGCTGTGACAATGGAATTGATTGGAAAATTAATCACATTGACAATCAAAACATTCAACACATTTTAGAAAACGGAAATGAGATTATAATTAATAAAGATTTATACAAAGAAATAGTTTATAAGTTCGCTGACGAAGTAGAAAATTTTTACAATCAAAGTAAACCTAGAAATATCCCAAGCGACGAATTTGACAGAAAAGGCTACTTAACATTCTGGAAAGAATGGAAAAATTTGCGCGAAAAATAAAAACAGCTCATAACAGCCGTTAACCGCTATTGCTGGATTTTCGTGGTTTCACGCCTGTTTTTCACGTAAAAATATTATCTTAGCAGACAGTACGCAGTTCGCTGGCTTCGCAACAGTCGGTTAGCGGCGAAACGTTAGCAATAATTTTTAAAGTCCGCTAAACCAAAGTTAAATAGATTAAAAATGAAACCTAAGTTTCCTATCATATCAATTTATAACAATGCTGTTGATTTAATTCCCAATCAAACTTATTTGAGTAAAGCAAAAGTTTTAGGCGTTTTAAAAGGCAATTCGAATTCTATTGCTTTTGATAGCGCAGGAAATAAATGGAGTTTTAAATTAACTTCTGATAAAATCAGTGATAATTTTATCACGCGATTTCTGGCAAATACATTTTATAATCCAACTGTAGATGTAATTCCGGAATGGAAAATGATAGGTGAATTTGAAATTGATGAAATTAAAAGTGTATTAATAAAAAGTATTGAAAAAGACGAAGATGTTTTAACTCAGTTTATTGATTCAGAGGATATAAAAAATCACGTAAATAAAGCTCATTCATTTGAAACTATTTATAACATTCTAAATAGGTATGTTTTTGAATATAATGAAGAAGAAATCTGAGTTGGAATGGATAAAAAACTATTGCTAACAGCAGTTTGTAACTACTGCGTGGCTTGGTTTGTGTACCGAATTTTCTCTGAAAATTCAAAAAGGAATTTTATATTTGTAATCATCAGTAATAAATCGTCGCAGCAGTTACAATCTGCGGCACGTTATGCGTAATATTCAGAACATCATCTATTATGAGAACATTTTTTATTTTAATATTTATACTTGGTTTTGGAAATACTTATTCTCAAAAAACAAAAACAGAAAATGACTCAATTGTATGGACAAAATTGTCTTGCGAAAACGGAAAAAAAGCCGCCAAAATTGATTTTAAAAATGGAATATATAATTGCTTTTCTTATGGATTAATATTTGAGACAAATCCAAGTTTGAGCAAGTTTATCGACGAATACAGAGAAAAGAAGTATGGAATAATTACAAGAAATGCAGGCTGTGTAATTACTGATTATTCAAAATGTTATTCAAAGACAATGAGAAAGTTAGTCTTAAAAAAGTTTGGCTCGGACATATTTGAAAGGTCACGAGTGGAAGCAGAAAAATTATATAGTGAAAAAGATTAAATACTACGCATAACAGCAGTTTGTGATTATGGCTGGTTTTGGGTTTATCAGAAATGTCTCGGCTGACTGAAATTTTCGTTATATTTGAAAACGCTAGTGAGTGAAGAACGCCACAATCACAAGCCGCGGCACGTTATGCACTATTTTCAAACGAAAGTACATATATGAAATATTTGATTAAAGTCTGGCTTTTTACTACTATCATATCTCCTATTTTAGTATTTATGATTTGGGGAGTTTTCTCAGATATATCGTCGCTAAAGGCATTATTGGAATTAGGAACAGTACTAGTTATTTATATACTGTTTGGATTAGTTTTATCGTTTCCGGTAATGATATTTTTTTGGATAATCCAAATGATTCTTAAGAATACTTCTTTGTCAAAAAATATAATTAAACTAGTTTTGAGTATATATTCGATTGGTTCTGTATGGATTGCGTTATATACTTTTGATAAGAGATTTTTTGAAAATGAATTTGAGGACATAATTTTAGTTGGAATATATACTCTGACAATCGTTTTTGGAGTTTGGTTTTTTAAACTCAACGAAGCGAAAAAAACAGTGCATAACAGCAGTTTGTAACTACTGCGCGCTTGGGCTTGCTCCGAATTTTCTCCGAAAATTCAAAAAGGAGTTTTATATTTGGAATCATCAGTAATAAATCATCGCAGCAGTTACAAGCTGCGGAACGTTAGCAGCAATTTCACATGAACAGATTTCTGACAACAACATTTTTTTTTCTAATGTTTTCGAACATTATTATTGGCCAATCAATTAATCTAATTGAAGGGAAGAAATTTCGTGGCGCAATATTTCCAAGTTCATACAAGAATACTTCATACAATTGGTTAGAGGACAAAAATAGATTTACACCAACGAAAGAAGAAATTCTGTTATTTGAAAAAAAATTACATGATAAATTAAAGCTAATAAATAAAAGTCGCTTGAATCAAAAAGGCAAATGTCCAGTTATACATAATAACCTTCAAAAATACATCAGACAATATTTAGGATTTATAGATGAATCTGGAAAAAAATATTTGATGATTAATTTTCTTTGGAGTAGATCTAGTTTACATGAAAATCCAAAAGAGGAATACTACAATGAGCTTGGAGATTGGAAAAAGAATTGGCAAGTTTGGTTTGATGGCTGTAGTCATTTTTGGAATGTAAAATATTACTTGGAATCTGAAACTTTATTTGACTTACAAGTTAACGGTTCATCATAAAAACTGCTGCTAACAGCAGTTTGTAACTACTGCGCGCTTGGGCTTATCCCGAATTTTCTTCGAAAATTCAAAAGGAGTTTTATATTTGTAATCATCAGTAATAAATCATCGCAGCAGTTACAATCTGCGGAACGTTAGCAACCAGTTTTCCTAACTTAGACAAACAGATTTCAAAAAGAAAAATGAAACAAATATTATTCATATTTATAATTACACTTATTGGTTGCAATTCAAATCCCAAACAAGAAGAAAATAGTGTCGAAACACCTGAAGTTGTCTTTGAAGAACCTGTTTACAAAGAACCAAAAATAACTGGAGATAAATATTTTGAGTATGATGAATTAATTCATTACAAAAATAAAATCAGAGAAGACCAAATTGGGGAACTTTATGATAATCAAAAGAAGTCGGAATTAGATTCGTTGAAAATGGGTGTGATTTTAAATGATACACCAAAATCAATTAGCGACACAACATTTATAAAGAAATTGGAAAAATTAGGCTACTTAAAAACCAAAATTGATTCGGAAAAATTTGATGACATAAACCAAATATTCACTCAAAAAGAACATGAAGAAATATATGCATTAGCTTGCGTTTACGTTTACAGAGACATTATGATATTCAGGAGAAAATCAAAAATAGTTGGAATCGCAAAGATATGCTTTGAATGTAGCTCTAGTCAAATTCATGGAACAAAAGCAAATAAAGACGGTTTTGGAATGAGTGGTGATTTTGATAAACTTTATAAAATATTAAACGAGAAATAAAACCGGTTGCTAACAGCAGTTTGTAACTACTGCGCGCTTGGGCTTGCTCCGAATTTTCTCCGAAAATTCAAAAAGTAGTTTTATATTTGAAATCATCAGTAATAAATCATCGCAGCAGTTACAAGCTGCGGAACGTTAGTAGCCATTTTAACACACATGAGTACACCTAATTGGCAATTAAGTTTTAGAGATTTACCAGAAATTCCCCTTTTGAAAAGATGGAGTAGTGATAATCATATTACACCAGAACAGAGTATATCTTATAGAATACTTAATAATCAAAAAATTACAGAAGCTGAAGAAAAAGAATTCATCAAGGTTTTTAAATTTTATGAAGAACTAGATTTAAAACTTCAAAAATTAGATTATTCATCATTTACCCTTGATGACTTTGAAAATTTTAAAAACTATATTAGTTATGCTTTCAATTATGTTCCTTTAATATCAAATAAATTAACTGTTTATCGTACTTATCGACTTGTAGTTAACGAATGGGTAACGAAAAAAAATCAACGATTAGACAATGTTAAGTATTTAAAGTATCCTTCATTAGACATCGTAAAAGAAACTAACAAATTCAACAGAGCTAATACACCTAAAACTAATGTTTTATACACAGCAGAAAACATTGATACTGCATTAAAGGAAATTAAACCTCCAAAAGACAAGATTATTACTGTCGGATTTTGGAAAACAAAAACTGAAAAAGAAATAATTTCTTATCCCATTTCACACAGCGAAAGAGCAATATTAATTAACAAAGGAGTACAAAATGCTACGGCAGCAATTGAAAAATATGGTGAAGAAAATTCACAACTCTTTGTCGAATGGTCACGCCATTATTTTAAATTGTTAGGGAGGGAATTTACAAAGCCAATTTCTCATCATTATGAATATTTTATAAGCGCACTGTTTTCAGAAAGAATTCTTGAAGTCAGAAATGATCCTAATTCTTCATTTAACTATGACTGCATAATTTATCCAAGTGTTGGAAATGATTTGGAAACTAACAACCTCGCCATTCATCCTGCATCTGTTGACAAAGAATTTCAGTTATTTCAAATTATTGAGTTTGAAATTGAGGAAACATACTATGAAAAAAAATATGTTAGAAATCATCCTGATTTTATCACACTTGCCTCAATTAAAAATAAACATTACGCAAAAAAAATACTATCTAACGGAGACATCATATGGTAAAAAACGGCTACTAACAGCGGTTTCGCGCTATTACTAGTTTTTCTTGAGTTGAACTTCTTTCTTCACGAAAATATTTTATCTTAGCAGAAAGTACGCAGTTCGCTGGCATCGCAACAGTCGCGAAGCCGCGGAACGTTAGCAACTAGCATTTTAGATTGTGCAACAAAAGAAACTTATGAGAAAACTATTTACATTGCTTTTTTTAGTCATTATGCTTCAAAGCTGTAAAAGCCAAAGTGATAAAATCAATCTCAATGAGTTAGAATTTAAATCAATTTTTGGTGAAAACAAAAAGGATAGTTTGAATGTTTATTGTCTTTTGGGAACAGGTTTTTTTAGAGCGCCAACATCTGAGAATGCTGACGAATTAATTCAAAATTGGATTGATAAAAATAAAGATGCAAAAGTTGTTTTGATTTCGACATTAGTTGATAAAAAAGCAAACATTAATTATTGTTGGCTAATTGATAAAAATGGAGAAACAATCAATGAATATTTAATTAAAAATGGTTGTTTTCCGGGCGGAACAATGATGAGACCAAACACATACAAAGAGTTGTCGGAAACAGAAAAGAAAATTTATACTCCGGAAGATTCAAATGTAATTGTTCACGTCGACAAAGAGAAATATGATCAGTTCATAGAGAAAATAAAATCCGCAGAAATATTAGCCAGAGAAAGTAAACTGGGAATATGGAAAGATAAATAATGCCAGTTGCTAACAGCAGTTTGTGATTATGGCTGGTTTTGGGTTTATCAGAAATGTCTCGGCTGACTGAAATTTTAGTTATATTTGGAAAGGCAAGTGAATGAGGAACGCCACAATCACAATCCGCGGCACGTTACCAGCAATTTATATGAACTATCTGCTAAAATTCATGTTTTTTATTTGTGTTTGGACAACAGCAAACGCACAAGATGATATTGACTTAAACACTACGATTGGTTTTGGTTGCTCTGCTAGTGGAAGGCAAACGGAAGTAGTAGCAAAGTTTACTTATCTCCTATCGACATCAGATTTTGGCAAATGCCAAGAGCTAATTGAATCTGAAAATAATGCTGAAAAAGTGTTGGCGGCATTTGTTTGTAGAAAATTAAATAAAGAGAAGCGAGTTAGTTTATCAAATGAAACATTAAACAAAATCGAACTAATATATAATTCTGAAGAAGAAATAGCAGTTTGTGGTGGGTGCAAATTCTATAAAATTCAAATAAAAAAATTCCTCGCCGAAAATAAAAAAAATGCTTTTTACAAAGAAGCGAAGGCTTGGTTTAAGATGTACTTAAAATAAACTGCTGGTAACAGCGGTTTGTTACGATAGCTCGTTTATCTTTCTTGGAAAATACCCGGTTCACTCCTATTTCGTCTTTCTTTTAATATTTTTCGTAAATTGCCGCTACCGTATCAAGCCGCGGCACGTTAGTGGCAAGCTTTAAACGAATTTCCTTATGAAGAAAATTGTCTTAATTTCACTATTATGCGTTCTTTCATGTAATCAAAATACAATGATTGACGAATACATGGAATATTTTCCAAGAAAGGAAGAAGGCTTCATAAAAGAAATTGAAAAATATAAAGGTGGTGGTTATGTTTTGACAATAGAAAAGAACAAAAACATTGAAAATATTTCAGTGTATGAAACTGTTGGCGGAATATGTAAAAAAAACGATTATTTCATAAAACTTGAGAACTCGAATAAATGTTTATTAAAAAGAAACGACAGTCTGATTTGCATTGATTGCTTGAACATATTAGAAGAAGAAAGAGATTCGTTGGGAAAAATTAATGAATGGAAAAGTTTTGAGAAAAATTATTGGACAAAAATTAACAAAAAAGCCAGCCACTAACAGCAGTTTGTAACTACTGCGCGCTTGGGCTTGCCCCGATTTCCTAGCGGAAATCAAAAAGTTGTTTTATCTTTGAAATCATCAGTAATAAATCATCGCAGCAGTTACAAGCTGCGGAACGTTAGCAACCAGTTTTCCTAACTTAGACAAACAGATTTCAAAAAGAAAAATGAAACAAATATTATTCATATTTATAATTACACTTTTTGGTTGCAATTCAAATCCCAAACAAGAAGAAAATAGTGTCGAAACACCTGAAGTTGTCTTTGAAGAACCTGTTTACAAGAACCAAAAATAACTGGAGATAAATATTTTGAGTATGATGAATTAATTCATTACAAAAATAAAATCAGAGAAGACCAAATTGGGGAACTTTATGATAATCAAAAGAAGTCGGAATTAGATTCGTTGAAAATGGGTGTGATTTTAAATGATATACCAAAATCAATTAGCGACACAACATTTATAAAGAAATTGGAAAAATTAGGCTACTTAAAAACCAAAATTGATTCGGAAAAATTTGATGAGATAAACCAAATATTCACTCAAAAAGAACATGAAGAAATATATGCATTAGCTTGCGTTTACGTTTACAGAGACATTATGATATTCAGGAGAAAATCAAAAATAGTTGGAATCGCAAAGATATGCTTTGAATGTAGCTCTAGTCAAATTCATGGAACAAAAGCAAATAAAGACGGTTTTGGAATGAGTGGTGATTTTGATAAACTATATAAAATATTAAACGAGAAATAAAACCGGTTGCTAACAGCAGTTTGTAACTACTGCGCGCTTGGGCTTCTCCCCGATTTCCTAGCGGAAATCAAAAAGTTGTTTTATCTTTGGAATCATCAGTAATAAATCATCGCAGCAATTACAAGCTGCGGAACGTTACAAGAAAGTTTTCGACGTTTAGTTTTTTAACGGAAATTCAGTATAATATTTCGGTTTTCGTTTTCTAAATAGTATTTGAAAGTTTTCTTCAGAAAGTATATAATTATGAATGAAAAAAGTCAGGATAAAGAACCTGCTGCAGACGATTGGCGGCGACAAGGTCAAGAAAAATATTTGAAAGGAATTAAACTCGAACTAAGAGATTACTTTTTATATGGTGAAGGATGGGAACACGATCATTGCGAATTTTGCAATGACAAGTTTTCTTTAAATGACGTTGATTTAAAAAAAGGATATATGTCGGAAGACGGTTATCGTTGGATATGTATTGAATGTTTTAATGATTTTAAGGATGAGTTTTCTTGGCAAGTCAAAATATAAAAATCCGAAGTGGAAACTGGCAAAGTTTGTGTACTCAAGTTAGTATGAAAACCTTCTTGTAACAGCCGTTTGGTAGCATGGCTGGTTTTGTATTTCTTAGCCGGAAAGTACCAAGTTCAAAATTTGATTATATTTACAACTAATTGTTTAAAAAGTCGCCACGACTACCAAGCGGCGGCACGTTACCGCTAAGTTTTGGTTGCGTTTTAAAATCATATTCTTCGTTTTTTTGTGGTTTAATTTTAAGTGGAAAATTGAGCCGGAAATGATCAAGTTTCTTAAGTTTTGCGTTGAAAAAAAATATCTGTAACAGAATTACGTTTCTGAGCTTTGTTCTTTTTTTGTTTGGTAAGGTTTAGGCTTTGTGGAAGTTCAACAGTAACTTGTTTGAACGCTGATTACGTTTCTCGGCTAAGTCTATTTTGTGTCTGTAATCGAAGTGTAAAACCTAGCGGTAACAGCCGTTTGCAACAATGGCTGGTTTTATTTTTCTTAGGCGGAAAATACTAAGTTCAAATTTTAATTATATTTACATCTAATAATTTTAAAAGTCGCCACTGTCGCAAGCGGCGGAACGTTAGTGGCTATTATTCCCCAAAACCGGACAATTCTATGAATTTACAACCAACAATTTTCATCAGTTCAATAATATCGGAGTTTTACGATCTCCGAGGAGCATTGAGATATTTTTTAGGCAAAAGTGGTTTCAGAGTATTAATGTCTGAAGAGCCAGATTTTGGTGCAGACTGTGATAAAGATTCACTTGAAAATTGCAAAGAAAGAATTTCTAGTTCTGATTATTACTTTTTAATCATTGGTGTAAAGCCAGGTTTTGAATTTGAATTATCTGATGGCACAAAAACCACCGTAACATTTGAAGAGTTTAAACACTTTTTAGAATTAAAATCAAATGGTCAAAATATAAATTTGCTTGCATTCGTAAGAAAGCAAGCATGGGAATATTACGTCAACAAAGATTTTGACAATATGCCTAAAATACAGCACGACTTCATTGACGAGTTAGTTAACAACTCACTACTCGACAAACAAATTGGAAGATGGCGATACACTTTTGATAAATTTGCCGATATAATTGCAGTTTTAGAAACTAACCAAAATGGTCTTTTTATTGAAGCAACCAGAAAAATAGGCATTTATAGAAATTACTTGAAATTAGAGTTAACTCATATTTTAAAAGCATTACTGTTAAGTGACAAAAAAGATGGTAAAGGAATTAGAACGTTAAATGAGTTTATTGGACTTCCAGAAATTGAATTTGCAGAATACTTCACACCTCAAAAAATTCATAAAGATGTAGCGGCAAAGATTATTGCTTTCGTACAATTTTATTCATACAAACAGGATTTGCTTTTAAAAATCAATAGAATTTTTAATTATATAGCACAAGGAGAATTTGCAATTTTTAATCCTGAAACTGAATCTTACGAACAACCTGAGTACATAAAATTGACAATTCAAGCATTGGAAATACTAGAAAAATCACTTATAAATTTTCAACAAGGCGATTTTTATAAAAGAATAATTTCAATGGAATCTGATGTTAACAATTTTAAACTTAGAGAATTTGAATATGGTATAGTAAAAAGTCAATTAGCGGATATAGATATTGTGACATTAAAACTTATCAACTTAATGAAATGTCTTCATAATAATTGGAGTGATTTTGCTAAAACGGATGGAAATAGATATGACTACAGAGGTTCAACAACGGACAGCATAACTACCGAAGAAATAATTGAGTTTTCAAACAAATACTTTGACAAAAAATAACAGCCACTAACAGCCGTTAACCGCTATTGCTGGATTTTCGTGGTTTCACGTCTGTTTTTCACGTAAAACTATTATCTTAGCAGACAGTACGCAGTTCGCTGGCTTCGCAACAGTCGGTTAGCGGCGGAACGTTAGGAGCAAGCTTTCAGAACTTACACAAAAATGAACTTAAAGAAGTATTTTTTACCTAAAGGTTGGACAGAAAAAAAGATTTCTGAAGACACCTATTTGCTAACTATTCCGCAAGAAGAACTTGAAGCATGGAAAATAAAGCGCTGGAAAAAAGATAACGTTGAAAAACTTATTCGTGAAAATGGATTCCACATGAAATCTGAAGGCAGAAGTGGAACAATTTATTTCGTTCAAGAAAACCAAGTTTGCGAAATTTATTTTGAAGTTTCTGGAGTAAAAGAGTTTGATATTCTGATTTCCTTTGAAGGGCTAACAGAATGGGAATTGCCGGAAAGAAAAACTATCGGGAAAACTGAAAAGGAAGAGATTTTGGAAAAACTCAAGATTTGGTTGAAAGAGAAAAAAATAAAATCCGATTTATAAAGCCAGCTCCTAACAGCAGTTTGTGATAATTGCTAGGTTTAGGATTATCCCGAGTTTTCTCTGAAAACTCAAAAAGGAATTTTATATTTGTAATCATCAGTAATTAATCGTCGCAACTATCACAATCTGCGGCACGTTATATGCCATTGCCAAAAACCTGCTAAAATATGACCAAAACAGAATTAGAAGCCGAACAAAAAGTTTTAGAAGAAAAATTGGCAGAACTTCCTAAAAAGAGATGGAATATTGTCAAAAATATAGTAGTGGTTACTTTACTTATGATAGCAATGCCCTTTCTTCCAATGAAAGGCGGAGGAAATTTAATCGAATGGATTGGTTTTAAATCTGCCATTGTATCATGTTTCTTGTTTTATATTTTTATAGTAGTTGCAGCAATTTATCAGAACAACAGAAAAGTTGATTATGAAATTTCAAGTTTGGAAGTCGATATAGAAACAATAAAACGCAAAAGAATCCAATTA
Organism: Flavobacterium sp. IMCC34852; assembly: GCF_030643905.1. Taxonomy (NCBI): domain Bacteria; kingdom Pseudomonadati; phylum Bacteroidota; class Flavobacteriia; order Flavobacteriales; family Flavobacteriaceae; genus Flavobacterium; species Flavobacterium rivulicola. The sequence continues at coordinate 2,950,867 of NZ_CP121446.1, forward strand.
GACGATGAACGCAACGGCATATAACAGCAGTTTGTAACTACTGCGCGCTTGGGCTTATCCCGAATTTTCTCCGAAAATTCAAAAAGTAGTTTTATATTTGAAATCATCAGTAATAAATCATCGCAGCAGTTACAATCTGCGGAACGTTAGCAGTAATTGCCACAACTTTAAGGTAAAAACAACCACTTATCAATGAAAAAATATCACATTTCGATATTCATTAGTTTAGTATCTATAATCGGTATAATTTATCAGAATTACAGAATTGCCCAAATCTTTAATGAATCAAGAGGTAAAAACAGAGCGCTTTTCGGAATTACAGAACTTACCCGATTGGACGTGAAATTGTATCTCGGATTAGCTTTAATTGTAAGTTTCATATTTGGAATATTGTCAATCAGAAAAAGAGAAGACTTTTACTTTTCAATTTTATCGGTTGTTTTGAGTTTTATTGGAATCAACTTACTGTTTATAAAAGTGTGGACGTGGATGATTTAGCAACTACTGCTAACAGCAGTTTGTAACTACTGCGCGCTTGGGCTTGTCCCGAATTTTCTTCGAAAATTCAAAAAGTAGTTTTATATTTGGAATCAACAGTAATAAATCATCGCAGCAGTTACAAGCTGCGGAACGTTATAACTCAGTTTTCCCTTATTCTACAACTGAAGTTTTAAGCTAGAAAAAATCCAAAAAAGTTTGCTTGAAAAATGAAATCGAAAATTAAGTAGTAGAAAAAAATATGACAAACTTTTGACGTAGAAAAAGTTAGTGTTGAGAAAATTTAGCGTTTAAAAGTTGTGTGAAAATATTTTACTTAAAAAAAATTCACACCAAAAGTGTGTGAAAAATATTTTTTTAAAAAAAACCACACAGAATTATAAAAAAAATGAAAAGGAGAAGCCGAAGTTGAAACTGGCAAAGATTGAGTGCTCAAGTTGGTAGGAAAACCGAAGTTATAACAGCAGTTTGTGATAATGGCTGGTTTTAGTTTTTATCAGAAAAGTTCTCCCTAATTGAAATTTTAATTATATTTGGAATGGTAAGTGATTGAAACACGCCACTATCACAAGCCGCAGAACGTTATATGCAAGCCGGCGTCAGATTTTACGATGAAAAAAACAATTAAAATATCACATTTATATTTCGTAACAGGATTAATCTTGTGTTTGTATTCAATCATAAGTCAAAACAAACAAGTTTTGAATATTGATGACACATACTACGTAATTTCTGGAAATGATTTCGCAATATTCGTATCATTAATATATTTAGTATTAGGTTCTATTTTTTTGGTGATTGAGAAATACTTAAGATTTAGAATTAAAGCTGCTCAATATTTAATGTTTAATATTCCGTTTGTTTACTTTGTATTTTCTGATTTGAGTGATTATAACAGTCCGGGATATTATCTTGGAAATCCGATTGCTTATAAATGGAATACAATATATATACCTGTTGGACTAATCTTTTGTTTAATAATAAGCATATTTATTTTCTTTTCATTGTTTGCGTTTGCATTATGGAAGTGGAAAAAAACGGCCAGCATATAACAGCGGTTTCGCGCTATTGCTGGTTGCTTCGTCACCTTTACGTTTTTTCTTCACGAAAAAACTTTATCTTAGCAGAAAGTACGCAGCTCGCTGGCTTCGCAACAGTCGCAAAGCCGCGGCACGTTACCGCTAAGTTTTGGTTGCGTTTTAAAAATCATATTCTTCGTCTTTTTGTGGTTTAATTTTAATGGAAAATTGAGCCGAAAAGATCAAGTTTCTTAAGTTTTGCGTTGAAAAAAAATATCTGTAACCGAATTACGTTTCTGAGCTTTGTTCTTTTTTGTGTTTGGTAAGGTTTAGGCTTTGTGGAAGTTCAACAGTAACTTGTTTGGACGCTGATTACGTTTCTCGGCTAAGTCTATTTTGTGTCTGTAATCGATGTGTAAAACCTAGCGGTAACAGCCGTTTGCAACAATGGCTGGTTTTATTTTTCTTAGGCGGAAAATACTAAGTTCAAATTTTAATTATATTTACATCTAATAATTTTAAAAGTCGCCACTGTCGCAAGCGGCGGAACGTTATAAGCAACCCAGAAACAATGCAATTAATAATAACATTATTTTTTACGATTTTTATCTCGGATGTTCAATCAGACGAAAAAATCTATTTTGGAAGAGCTCATAATTATAGCACTGTTTATAGTTATGGAGTGACCGAAATCTATATTTCGTCAGATTCAACAATGACAAGATTCGATTATAAGTTACCGAATAAAAGAGAATGGAAAAAATATAAAAAATATAAGTCAGAAAAAAAAATTAATATAATTTCCAAAAAAGGAAAATATTATTCATTAATTGATCCTATAAGTCGAGTAGAAAATGAAATGCATTGTTTAAAAATAACCGAAAATAAAGTAATATATTATTATAAAGCCGAAGATGGAAGTTTATTAAAAGGTTACACTTTTAACAGACAGAAATAGGCAGCTTATAACAGCAGTTTGCAACAATTGCTGGGCTTGGGTTTCTCACCGAATTTTCTCTGAAAATTCAAAAAGTAGTTTTATATTTGGAATCAACAGTAATAAATCGTCGCAACTGTAGCAATCTGCGGCACGTTAGCAAACATTTTAGAGAAACAATCATAATATGGGAATACTTGACAAAATTTTCGGCAATAAAAAGAAATCAACTAAAAATAAAAATCCTGACAACATTAAATTAATTGCCTTACTTGAAAAATATAACAAAAATCAAAGCCCCGAAAACTATAAAAAAGCATTTGACGAAATTGTTAATGGAAATTCATTTTTGATATTAAGCTCAGTAAATAATGAAGAAACAAATGATGATTGGAAAACTTTAGAAAAAGAATCTACTTTAGATTTGACTTGTGTTTTTAATCAAGATGGACTAATGGTGTTAGGAGCTTTCACAACACCTGAAAAGTTAGTTGAATGGACTAAGCAAGCCACTCAATATACTGCAATGAAATCAAAAGATGTAATTGACTTTTGTCAAACAAATAGGATTGATAGAATCGTAATTGACTCTGACTTGCCAACTATGTTTGTTCTTGAAAGAAATCGCGAAAATGTAAAAACAGAAACCGTTCAAAAAAGTACACAAGTTACAGTAGGTACTCCAATTAATCCAATCTCTGGAGAATTACTAAAAAAATTTCGATTTAATTTCTCAAAAGTCAGTGTGATTGAAGAGGTTTATCATTACGTAATGGTACGAAATAATGAAAGTATATTAATGCTTGGTTTTGTACTTGATACATATACTGATAATTCACGAGCAGCATCTATAAACTCAGTTCAAAATTCAATGGATGGTGAAAAGTTAGATTTGCCTCTCGAAATGTTTATGTTAGATGACCAAGAATGGTATGAAACAGTAAAAGGAATAGAAGATTCTCTTATCTATAAAAGATAAAAACGTTTGCTAACAGCAGTTTGTAACTACTGCGCGCTTGGGCTTCTACCCGATTTCTTAGAGGAAATCAAAAAGTTGTTTTATATTTGGAATCAACAGTAATAAATCATCGCAGCAGTTACAAGCTGCGGAACGTTAGTGGCAATGTTCAACCTGCAAACATCAACATATCTGCAATAAATGACAAACAAAGAATTAGAAGATATTAAACGGACAAAAAAATGGCCAACAAAATTCTCTGATTTTTATAGTCGTTTTTTCTTCATCCTATTTCCTTTAGCAATTTTAGCAATTGGTTACATAATGCTGAATTCAAGTTTTAAGAATAGTATTGAGGAGTTAAGAATTCCGGCTTTTGTCGTTACAACAATCGGAATTTTTCTAACGCTTTTTACTGGAAAAAGATTATGGCAAAACCAAACTTTTGAATCATTTGAAGTTGAAGACTTAACATTTGAAAAACTTGACAAAGCAATTAAAAAAGCGAATTTTGAAACAACTAATTTCTACAAATCAGGTTACTTTATTGCAAAAACTAAAACTTCTTGGTTTTCTTGGGGCGAAGAAATTACTATAATTCAAGATGGAAATAGAATTTTAGTTAACAGTAGGCCAACTGTAAGTGCTTTTTCATTTCAGCCAATAACGATTTTGAAAGACAGAAGAAATATAAAGAAAATTATCATGGAATTAAACACTGCCACTAACAGCGGTTATCAGCTATAGCTGGTTTTTCTTGAGTTGCACCTTTTTTTTCACGTAAAAACTCTATCTTAGCAGACAGTACACAGTTCGTTGGCTTCGCTACAGACTGATAGCCGCGAAACGTTACAAGCAACCGTTAATCCCACTATAATTTAGAAATTTACAATGAAAATGACATATACAATTATTGGACTTATTGTAATAAGCTGTATTGCTTTCTTCTTTACAAGTTGTAGAAATAAATCAACAGAGAGAAATGAAGTAGCAATAACTCAAGATACTCTAAAAACGAAAATCCATAAAACACAGGAAAACACTTTTGAAGACTTACGAAGTATGGCTTTTAAAGTAACACCTGAACAGCTTGGACTTTCGTTGTCGAAAGACAAAACAATTGTTTATGGTGTAGTTATGGACTGGGAAATGGGCGGAGCAACAGCAAGTACAGTCGCTTATCAAACTGGTGACGCAAGTTTGTATTTAAGTTCTGGCGGCGGTGTCATTGGTGGCGGGCAGCATGAAAATGTAAATGTTGCGGCAAAACATTTTGTGAATTTTGCACAGACATTTCTCGACAAATCTATTAAATCAGAAACAACAGCTTTACCAGAAAAAAATCAAGTCATATTTTATCTTTTAACAAACAAAGGTATCTATGCTGGAAAAGAAGAAATGAAAAACTTTGAAAATAATTCTTTTGCCTGGGTAAAACTATTTGAAGAAGGAAACAAGGTATTGACAGAGTTGCGGAAAGTAAGCGGAGAATAAAAACGGCAGCTTGTAACAGCCGTTATCCGCTATAGCTGGTTTTTCTTGAGTTGTGCTTCTTTCTTCACGAAAATATTTTATCTTAGCAGACAGTACGCAGTTCGCTGGATTCGCTACAGTCGGTTAGCGGCGAAACGTTATGCACTATTTCAGAATTAATATGCTAAAAGAGAAAATACTTTATGTTGATGAAATTGTTCTGAAAAGAATCGAATCAAATTTCGAATTGATTGAGAAAAGTGGTTGGTATAAACTTTATCAAAACAAAGTGGATAAATCATTTTGGCGGCTTGATGAACCGGAAAAATATGACTTGCAAATGTTTGTTAAACTTGAATCGGTGGAAAATTGGACGGATTATAATGACCAAGATTTAAGAATTGAGCTTTTGAAAGAACATAGAGGTTTATCAAGTGAAAAATGTAAATGGAAAGATTGCAGCAAAAAGGCTTTAAATAATCTTGTGTTTTGTGAATTTCACGCATATAAAGAAATGGGAATTAGACGGTGATAATGGAATAAAAACAGTGCATAACAGCAGTTTGTAACAATTGCGAGGCTTGGGATTATCCCGAATTTTCTTCGAAAATTCAAAAAGTAATTTTAACTTTGGTATCATCAGTAATTAATCATCGCAACTGTTACAAGCTGCGGAACGTTAGCAATAATTTTTAAAGTCCGCTAAACCAAAGTTAAATAGATTAAAAATGAAACCTAAGTTTCCTATCATATCAATTTATAACAATGCTGTTGATTTAATTCCCAATCAAACTTATTTGAGTAAAGCAAAAGTTTTAGGCGTTTTAAAAGGCAATTCGAATTCTATTGCTTTTGATAGCGCAGGAAATAAATGGAGTTTTAAATTAACTTCTGATAAAATCAGTGATAATTTTATCACGCGATTTCTGGCAAATACATTTTATAATCCAACTGTAGATGTAATTCCGGAATGGAAAATGATAGGTGAATTTGAAATTGATGAAATTAAAAGTGTATTAATAAAAAGTATTGAAAAAGACGAAGATGTTTTAACTCAGTTTATTGATTCAGAGGATATAAAAAATCACGTAAATAAAGCTCATTCATTTGAAACTATTTATAACATTCTAAATAGGTATGTTTTTGAATATAATGAAGAAGAAATCTGAGTTGGAATGGATAAAAAACTATTGCTAACAGCAGTTTGTAACTACTGCGTGGCTTGGTTTGTGTACCGAATTTTCTCTGAAAATTCAAAAAGGAATTTTATATTTGTAATCATCAGTAATAAATCGTCGCAGCAGTTACAATCTGCGGCACGTTATAAGCTAGCTTCCCAAAAATGCGCAGAAAAAACAAATCATGAAATACCTACTATTATTTTTTACGTGCACAACTTTTGCTCAAGTTCAAAAGTTTATCCCTATAGATAATGAAACTTTGGAATTTATTAGTGAAGTAAATTATACACTTTATGCAAATAAAAAACCAATTTTCTCGAATTTAACTAGTAAGGACAGTATTACCCGTTTACCTAAAGATATTACATTTGATTCAATATGCTTTAACAAATTAAACTATAAAACGATAGGTTATAAAAAAGAGAATCTGACCGAAATAATTTTACTTACCAAAACAGCTTATGATTTAGACGAAGTAATTATTCCAAATTCAAAACCTAAAGAAATTGTAATTGGTGAAGAGTGTCGATTTGTAAAAAGAAAATCATCAATACTAACCGCCAATCCTGATTACGGGCTTATATTTCGTGAAAATGATTTGAAAAACAAGGTGATTAAAAGGCTGACTTTTTTCGTTGAAAAGGTGAAATATAAGACTACTTATAAAATAAAATTTTATGCTGCTCATGAAACTGGGAATTTTATGACTCTGCAATATTTAGAGTTAAATGAACTACTATTTGAAAGCCCAATTTTTACCATTGAGAAAGGAACCAAAAATAAAGTTGAAATCAATTTAGAAGATTACGATATCAATATAACCGATAAGAATATTTTCGCCTGTTTGGAATTACAGTCATATTATGATGACAACAATACTGCCATCCAACCGGAAACTAAAGACGGGACCAGATTAAAATTTCAACTATCAAACCTAGCTAACTATTACTCCAAAACATATGATATAAACACAAAAAAAACAAGTGATTATGTCATAAATATAAATGCTATGATTAATCGTGATTTTGCATTTATGTTTTTTAAAAAACCTCATAAAAGTGAACTTGTAGCTCCAGCCATAATACTTTATGCTACTAAAACAAATGAGCATCTGAAAGAGAATAAATAGAAATGAAAACGAAACGGCCAAGAGGAATAAAAAGCCAGCTTATAACAGCCGTTATCCGCTATAGCTGGTTTTTTCTTGAGTTGTGCTTCTTTCTTCACGAAAATATTTTATCTTAGCAGACAGTACGCAGTTCGCTGGATTCGCTACAGTCGGATAGCGGCGAAACGTTATAACTCAGTTTTCCCTTATTCTACAACTGAAGTTTTAAGCTAGAAAAAATCCAAAAAAGTTTGCTTGAAAAATGAAATCGAAAATTAAGTAGTAGAAAAAAATATGACAAACTTTTGACGTAGAAAAAGTTAGTGTTGAGAAAATTTAGCGTTTAAAAGTTGTGTAAAAATATTTTACTTAAAAAAAATTCACACCAAAAGTGTGTGAAAAATATTTTTAAAAAAAAAACCACACAGAATTATAAAAAAAAATGAAAAGGAGAAGCCGAAGTTGAAACTGGCAAAGATTGAGTGCTCAAGTTGGTAGGAAAACCGAAGTTATAACAGCAGTTTGTGATAATGGCTGGTTTTAGTTTTTATCAGAAAAGTTCTCGCTAATTGAAATTTTAATTATATTTGGAATGGTAAGTGATTGAAACACGCCACTATCACAAGCCGCAGAACGTTACCGGCAAGCTCACAAAAATATCTTAAAAATGTGCCAATATAACTTTCTAATATTAGAAAATAATGCTCTCGAAAATGTAATTATAGAAGTTGGAAAAGCCTCTAATTTTCGGTTTCAAAATGTATTGACAAAATTTTCAATTCCTAATCTACATTCTTATGTAACTGATCTTAGTGAAGATAATTGCAATTGTGGTTCTGTAATTGGTTGCCGTGAATGGAAAGAAGAAGAGAAATTTAACATAGAAAAAGAAAAAAAGAAACTCGAAAGAAAAAGATACTCCAATAACCGCATCGAGCGATTACTAATTCAGAAACAAGAACAGCTAAATTTGAGAAAAACTCAAACTGAAAACTCTGAATATAAAGAAGCTGACAAATGGATTAAATTTTTCCATGACTTGAAAAAAGAAAAGTTGGAAAATAAAGTTGGTTTAATTTTTCATCATTACTGTAGTCAAGTTTCAGAGGAACTTGTGAAAATAGAGGAAGATAATTTAGACGTAGAAAAATTAACAATAGAAACTTTGAAAAGTATGGTGGAAAACAAATTATACTGGATAAATTATAAAGCCAGCCGGTAACAGCCGTTAACCGCTATTGCTGGATTTTAGTGGTTTCACGTCTGTTTTTCACGTAAAACTATTATCTTAGCAGACAGTACGCAGTTCGCTGGCTTCGCAACAGTCGGTTAGCGGCGAAACGTTACCAGTAATACTTCAGCAACTCACCGGAAAATAGAACCTAAATGGAAGAAAAAAAGTCGAATAAACTCTGGATTGGTTCAACAATCATATTACTAATTTTCATTTATTTTATCCCAAAAGAAATAGCATATCCAAAATATAAATATTTGGTTTGGTTTGTCTTTATTCTAATTTTCGGAGTTGTACCCTATTTTGTTTACAACATAATAAAAAGATCAAATCAAAATTTCAGCTCAATTAAAGTGAAAGGGATTTGTGCTTTATCAATTTTGATTGTCGGTCCAACATATGCAATATTTCAAAACTACCGAGAAAACGAAGCGCTAAGAATTAATGGAAAGGTGACAGAATGCATCGTAGTTGACAGAAAAAAATCGAAAAATGATTGGCTCATAAACTGTAAATATCTCGTAAAAAATTCTGAGTTTATGACTTATTATCACATAGACGAAAAAGGCAATTTTCAAATTGGAGATACACTGAAGTTGATATACAATGAAGAATTCCCAAGAATGTACAAAATAGATTTTTAAACTAAAAGTACTACTGGTAACAGCAGTTTGTGATAATTGCTTGACTTGGGATTATCCCGAGTTTTCTCTGAAAACTCAAAAGGAATTTTATATTTGTAATCATCAGTAATAAATCGTCGCAACTATCACAATCTGCGGCACGTTATAACTCAGTTTTCCCTTATTCTACAACTGAAGTTTTAAGCTAGAAAAAATCCAAAAAAGTTTGCTTGAAAAATGAAATCGAAAATTAAGTAGTAGAAAAAAATATGACAAACTTTTGACGTAGAAAAAGTTAGTGTTGAGAAAATTTAGCGTTTAAAAGTTGTGTGAAAATATTTTACTTAAAAAAAATTCACACCAAAAGTGTGTGAAAAATATTTTTTTAAAAAAAACCACACAGAATTATAAAAAAAAATGAAAAGGAGAAGCCGAAGTTGAAACTGGCAAAGATTGAGTGCTCAAGTTGGTAGGAAAACCGAAGTTATAACAGCAGTTTGTGATAATGGCTGGTTTTAGTTTTTATCAGAAAAGTTCTCCCTAATTGAAATTTTAATTATATTTGGAATGGTAAGTGATTGAAACACGCCACTATCACAAGCCGCAGAACGTTAGTGGCAACCTTCACAGAAATCGCTTAAAAAAGACATTATGCACAGAGTTTTTGAATACATAATGGAAATTATTGGATGGCTTCAAATTGTTGCTTCGCCGCTTTTAATTGGTTTAGGAATTGCAGCATTTATATATTTTCCAAATCCAACCGAAATAAGACTGATTATTGCGATTATTGTTGCTTTATTGGGCTTATTTATCGGAATAGTTTGGGCAAACAGAATATGGAAGACTAAAGGAACGATGTGGTTTGTTTCTCAAGTTAGCGCAACACCAGACTTGGACAATTTGACTGGAAAAGAAACTGGAAAAGAAACTGGAAGTGAAACTGAAAAAAAATAAAGGCAGCCACTAACAGCGGTTTGTGGCAATTGCGAGTTTTCTGCTAAATTCAAGTTTCCTTTTCGCAAAATTTTTATCTTTAACAGAAAATAAGCGGTTACGAAGTTCGCAACTTCCACAAGCCGCGGAACGTTAGTGGTAATGGCTCAACACCGATTTAAAAAGAACGAAATTGCAAAGATTTAACATATTCATAAAATCGAAAAAGTTTAATTGGACAATTAACAGCCTAATATTTCTTTTATTTGTTATAGGATTTATTACATGGCGTATCAATGAGAACTTTCCCGATTCAAAATATTATATGTACATCGATAAATCACTAATGTATATTTTTCTCTTTATGTTTTTCGGCGGTACTTTTTATAAGTTTTCGAAGATTCATAGACCGGAAAAATTGCACGGGAAATTAGAAGGCTTTTTAGAATTCAAATCTAACTCTATAATTATAGATAAAGATGAATATCTATTAGATGAAATCGAAAAAATCGAAATAGTAAATAATGATTATTACGGAAAATCAACCGGAAGTTCGAGAGGTTTCGACTCCAATTTTTCTAATGGTGTTGACAACCGTTTAATTTTGATTTTAAAAAACAAACAGCGAATTCAATGTATGTTTGAGCTTTATTATGAATATGACATGGGCAAAGTTGATGATATATTAATTAACTATTATCTAGCTGGAAAATTAAATTTTGATCAATTATTGAAAATATTTAAAGTTAAAGGCAAAGAGGAAATTGAAGACTTCAAACAATCGATTGAAAACGCCACTACCACTAACAGCAGTTTGTGATTATGGCTGGTTTTGGTTGTGGCAGAAATGTCTCGGCTGACTGAAATTTTAGTTATATTTGGAAACGCAAGTGAGTGAAGAACGCCAAAATCACAAGCTGCGGAACGTTATAAGCCATTTCCAGAACGCATAAGAATCATGACAACCAATTTTAAGATTATCGACAATTACGCATTGAAATTTAACGACAGATTAATTGACGTCCATAACAATTTTGATTTTGTGGGTTTCGATTACCGTGTAGCAGAAAATCAACTGAAATTGTTTTGCCGAAAAAGTTTTGGAGTTTGGGTAAATAAAGAAGAACCAGAACAGATAATTTTAGTTCATAATAATGTAAATAATTTAGTAGTTGAAAATCAAAGTGGAAATCGCGAAGATTCGCTGACCGAAATAACATTTTACCAAAATGATGAACCAAGGAAACCTGAGGAGTTAACATTGAGAGAAAAGCCAAATGAGAACGACGATATTTTCTATATTTTTGAAAGTGGCAAAGTAATTCGAATTGGTTGCGGTGAAATTTTTCTGGAAGTATATTGAAGTTAAGAAACAGCTTATAACAGCAGTTTGTAACTACTGCGTGGCTTGGGCTTAACCCCGATTTCCTAGCGGAAATCAAAAAGTTGTTTTATCTTTGGAATCATCAGTAATAAATCATCGCAGCAGTTACAAGCTGCGGAACGTTACCAGCAAGCTTACTCAATATTGCGAAAAGACATGAATAAGACAAAACTATATAATGTGGAATTTATAAACGAATTTGAAGGCGGAATTATTGAAAAAATAGCTTTAACAAGCGAAGCGGAATGGATTTTTAGTTTTATAAACACTTATAAAGATATTTGCGATGTAGAAATATTAATCGAAGATATTGATAACGCACTTAATGGAAGAAACATAAAAAATACTGATATAAGCACAAATGATGAAATTGTATTTTTAAGTAAAGATGGAATTGAATTTTGGGATGAAGAAGGTAAAAAAATGATAGCCGTTTATCCACTAATGGACTTTAAAGAACGATTACTTATTTGGAGAAACTTTTTAAAAACTCCACCGTTTCATGAAAAAAAAATAAATAAGTTAGAATTGATTTGGCTAACTATAAAAAGTAAATTTTGCTGAAATAAGCATAAAGCCAGCTGGTAACAGCCGTTTCTCGCAATTGCGAATTTTGTGGTAAGTTCACGTTTACGTTTCGCAAGAATTTTTATCTTTAACAGAAAATAATCGGTTCCGAAGTTCGCAACTGACGAGAAGCGGCGGAACGTTATGCTCAATATTTAAACACCTTATGAGAATATCGATAACATTTTTTTTTCTGCTTCTTTGTGGAATATTACATTCCCAAGAAAAGAAAATTTCATGGTCAATAAGAACATGTGAAAGTGGAATGGAAAAAGCGGCCAAAGATTTTAGCCAAGGTTATTACTATTGTGAATCTTTTGGTTTAAAAGCAGAATTCGACACAGAGTTTACAAAGTTCTACGACAATTACATTAAAACCAAATATGGGATTATTTATGGTAATGGAGGTTGTATTGTAGATGATTTCAGAAAATGTTATTCAGAAAAAATGGAAAATCTAATCGTTGAAAAGTTTGGAAAGGATATATTTGAAAGGGCATTGAAAGAAGCGAAAGACCTATATTACGAAAAAAAATACTGAGCATAACAGCAGTTTGTAGCAATTGCTAGGCTTGGGTTATTCCCGAATTTTCTCCGAAAATTCAAAAAGTAATTTTAACTTTGGTATCATCAGTAATTAATCATCGCAACTGTTACAAGCTGCGGAACGTTAGCAGTAATTGCCACAACTTTAAGGTAAAAACAACCACTTATCAATGAAAAAATATCACATTTCGATATTCATTAGTTTAGTATCTATAATCGGTATAATTTATCAGAATTACAGAATTGCCCAAATCTTTAATGAATCAAGAGGTAAAAACAGAGCGCTTTTCGGAATTACAGAACTTACCCGATTGGACGTGAAATTGTATCTCGGATTAGCTTTAATTGTAAGTTTCATATTTGGAATATTGTCAATCAGAAAAAGAGAAGACTTTTACTTTTCAATTTTATCGGTTGTTTTGAGTTTTATTGGAATCAACTTACTGTTTATAAAAGTGTGGACGTGGATGATTTAGCAACTACTGCTAACAGCAGTTTGTAACTACTGCGCGCTTGGGCTTGTCCCGAATTTTCTTCGAAAATTCAAAAAGTAGTTTTATATTTGGAATCAACAGTAATAAATCATCGCAGCAGTTACAAGCTGCGGAACGTTATCGCCAATATTCATGACGAAAGCATTAAAAATAACATTTTTCTTTTTGTTGCCGCTAATTGTTAGTGGTCAATACGCTTTTGAAAAATATCCAGCCGTAAAGTTTAAGGCTTACAACAATTGGAAAATTAATGACACAAAAGATAAAGTAGAATTTTCACAAACCATTTCAAGCTTTTATAAAAATGGAGAATCTTTGACTATTCAATTGACTTCATTCAAAGAGCATTGGTTTGAAAACTCAATAATCAAGGTTTCTAAAAAAGATGTGGAAATCAAACAGTTCAAGGAAAATATGGGATTTAATCCAATCGCCATAGACACAATCAGAGTTGCGGACATTAATGGAGATGGATTGAAAGATTTAAAGATTATTGCTCCATACATGGGAAACGGAACGGCTTCTATGAATGTGAAAGTTATTTATCTTTTTCAACAAGCAAACCAAGGCTTCATAAAAATCTCATTTGATGATAAACAATATGAGAATCGCATTGAAAGAGATTTAAATGGTGATGGAAATTATGAAATTATAACTATGCAATTGTTAAGTTATCAAAATCATAGTTATTGGAATTTTAATCTTTTTAACTTCGTAAGTGGTAAATTAGTAAATGTAAATGAAAAGCATAATTATCCGATTTTAGTTCAGTTTCTTGAAAAGGAAAATTATAAAATTACTGGGAAAATTAGTCGCAAAAAAATGAAAAGTTTTGCGCTAAAGTTGCCGGAAGCTTATGATGTGAAAAAGTAAAATACTGGCGATAACAGCAGTTTGTGATTATGGCTAGTTTTGGGTTTATCAGAAATGTCTCGGCTGACTGAAATTTTAGTTATATTTGGAAACGCAAGTGATTGAGGAACGCCACAATCACAATCTGCGGCACGTTATAACTCAGTTTTCCCTTATTCTACAACTGAAGTTTTAAGCTAGAAAAAATCCAAAAAAGTTTGCTTGAAAAATGAAATCGAAAATTAAGTAGTAGAAAAAAATATGACAAACTTTTGACGTAGAAAAAGTTAGTGTTGAGAAAATTTAGCGTTTAAAAGTTGTGTGAAAATATTTTACTTAAAAAAAATTCACACCAAAAGTGTGTGAAAAATATTTTTTTAAAAAAAACCACACAGAATTATAAAAAAAATGAAAAGGAGAAGCCGAAGTTGAAACTGGCAAAGATTGAGTGCTCAAGTTGGTAGGAAAACCGAAGTTATAACAGCAGTTTGTGATAATGGCTGGTTTTAGTTTTTATCAGAAAAGTTCTCCCTAATTGAAATTTTAATTATATTTGGAATGGTAAGTGATTGAAACACGCCACTATCACAAGCCGCAGAACGTTATAGGCAAGGGCAACCTACTTTACAACTATGAAATTAAAATTCACATATTTACTTTCTATCATAATTGCTTGTGGAATTACTAGCTGTAGAAAAGACGCAGAAAAACAAAATCAGAAAGTAGAATATATAATTTCAAGAGAAGATTCAATTAATGACGCTTGGGTGAAATCAAACAAAGTGCCGTCTCCATTAGTTCCAGAAGACATGAAATGTTATCTTGATATTGTTTTCATTTTTGACCCTAAAAAAGTTTACATCTATCAAACAGAAAGGAACTTCAACCCTGATGGAGAGGAAATAAAATACGAATATCCAAATTACATTGGTTTAAAACCAGAATATCTACTTACTATAGACAATAAAAATTTCGTGACGTTTTTAAAAGACAATAACTCACTTTTCGGTGTATTTACAGAGGGAAACATTAGAGGTTCGTTCTGTATAGCCAGCGAAACTGACACACTGAAAAGCCTGGCTTTCGTGGATTTAGCAAAAGAACTCAAGAAAGCTAAAAGCAAAGCACATTATATTGTTAGGAAGACAACCGAAGAAGAAAATACTGTTCTAAAATACAAGAGAAATAACCAAGAGTTCTTTCCTGAAAAGATTTCTTGGTCTAATAAGTTCCTAAATGGAAATTTAACTCCTTTCACTAAGGAGTATTCCATATTTGAATCAAGAATCGACATTGTCAGAACTGCGAAAGAAACTTATAAAAAGAAAACTAGAAAATTTGAAATGTAAAAAAGCCCAAGCCTATAACAGCGGCTATCAGCTATTGCTGGTTTTTCTTGAGTTTTACTTCTTTCTTCACGTAAAATATTTTATCTTAGCAGACAGTACGCAGTTCGTTGGCGTCGCAACAGACCGATAGCCGCGAAACGTTATACGCAACCATCACACGACCTATGAGAAAAACACAATTTTTCAAAGAAATCTTAATATTAATTTGCATTTTGACAATATCCGCATGTAAATCAAATCTTGACCAACAATTTTCTTTGGAAAATGAAAGGATAAAGGAAGAATTCACAACAGAATCTCAAAAGTTTGTTGAACAAAATAGAGAAAAACTCTCTGAAAAGGAAATGCTCAAATCATTAGATAGTATCACTGAGGAATATATTATTAATAAAAATAAAAAGCTAGCGGTTAAGTTTATAAAATCCGAAAGCGGTGTTAAAAGATTGAATCTCCTGAAGAAGTATTTTACCAAAGAAGAAATAAAAGTTTTATTGAAAAAAGTACCTGAAAAAATAAAAGCAGACACTAATTATGTCGCTTTGAAAAAGTATTGCAGATAAAAATTTAATGGCAGCGTATAACAGCAGTTTGTAACCACTGCGCGCTTGGGCTTGCCCCGAATTTTCTACGAAAATTCAAAAAGGAGTTTTATCTTTGGAATCATCAGTAATAAATCATCGCAGCAGTTACAAGCTGCTGAACGTTATACGCCATTTCCCAATGTTGCTCAAAAGAAAAAGTAATATATTATGACAATAGTTCAAGAGCTTAAGAAACCAAATATCAACAAGAAACCTGACTTCACAACAGGTAGTATTCTGAATAATTGTTTTAAATTTAATTGCATAAAATGTGAATCCGAACTAGAATTAAACCTTGAAAATCAAATTAAAAACTTGTGGCTTGGAAAAACTGAAAATATAAATGTTGAAGAAGAAATTGAAGCAAAAACATTTTACAGAATTGGACAGTTTCGAAAAGCTACTGATGGCGGATTAGCAGTATTTGACAAAATAAAATGTGAAAAATGTAAAGCAGAATATGTAACATATTGTGGCGTCAATGAATTTAGTAATTCAGCATATAATGTTATTGTTCAAGGAATAGCATTGATTGAAGAATAAAACGGCGTATAACAGCAGTTTGTGATTATGGCTGGTTTTGGTCGTATCAGAAATGTCTCGGCTGATTGAAATTTTAGTTATATTTGAAAACGCTAGTGAGTGAAGAACGCCACAATCACAAGCTGCGGAACGTTAGCGGTAATTTGCCACAAAATATCTCAAATTAGAACAAATGAGCAAGTCATCAAAATTTAATAGTCAACGCATTTATAGAATTTGGATGTATACAGTTAGTCATTCAACCTTAATACTTAGAAGTGAAAAACAATATTTTGACGTAGATTATGCGTTCAAATATGATGAACCAGATTTAACTATTGATGTAATTTTTAATGGCGTAGATTTTATATCAATACCTGATAGTTTTAATGAGATAGAAATTAAAAAGGAAGGTGAAAAATTCATTTTCAACAATAATGAAAATTGGTATGTTAAGGCTGCTAATTGTATTGTTGGCCAATATGACGGTGATGATGAAGATAAAATTTGGGAAATGAGTTTAAAATATAACGAGACAATAGAGTTATAGCAAACTACCGCTAACAGCAGTTTGCAACAATTGCAAGGTTTAGGCTTTCACCGAATTTTCTCCGAAAATTCAAAGCCAAGTTTTGTACTTGGAATCATCAGTAATAAATCGTCGCAGCTGTTGCAAGCCGCGGCACGTTATGCACTATTTCAGAATTAATATGCTAAAAGAGAAAATACTTTATGTTGATGAAATTGTTCTGAAAAGAATCGAATCAAATTTCGAATTGATTGAGAAAAGTGGTTGGTATAAACTTTATCAAAACAAAGTGGATAAATCATTTTGGCGGCTTGATGAACCGGAAAAATATGACTTGCAAATGTTTGTTAAACTTGAATCGGTGGAAAATTGGACGGATTATAATGACCAAGATTTAAGAATTGAGCTTTTGAAAGAACATAGAGGTTTATCAAGTGAAAAATGTAAATGGAAAGATTGCAGCAAAAAGGCTTTAAATAATCTTGTGTTTTGTGAATTTCACGCATATAAAGAAATGGGAATTAGACGGTGATAATGGAATAAAAACAGTGCATAACAGCAGTTTGTAACAATTGCGAGGCTTGGGATTATCCCGAATTTTCTTCGAAAATTCAAAAAGTAATTTTAACTTTGGTATCATCAGTAATTAATCATCGCAACTGTTACAAGCTGCGGAACGTTAGCAGCAACCTCATACAACATATCAATTCAATGAGAAAAGAAATTTATTTAATATTATTTGTTGCTTTTTTTAGTTGCCAACCAAAAGAAAAAAGCGAATTGGTTGCTGATGATAAAATATACAGTTTAATTAATTTCGTAGCCGAAACAGAATTAGAATCATCGCAAAATGGTCACGCAGGTTATCTAACCGAAGGTTTCTCCATACTTTTAAATCCTGGCCAAGATGAGTATTTTAGAATGAACGAACTAGATTCAATTTTCAAAAAGGAAGACATAGTTTTCATTCACAAGCAAATTGATAAACGAATGAATTTTAGACTGAAAAGTGATTTATTAAATACACAAAAAATCATACCAATCGATTCTATTCAACATCTAAAGCAAAAAGGTGATTCAAATGATAAATTTTGGGAGCGTTTTGAAAAAAAATATAAAACTCACGGTTTTAGTTCTATTGATATGCCACTATTCTGTGTTGATGGAAAAACTGCAGTAGTCACTTATGGTTTTCATTGTGGTAGCTTGTGTGGTGGTGGTGAAACTGCAATTTTTCAACTATTGAATGGAAAATGGAAAAAAATAATGACTTTATCAAGTTGGGTGAGTTAAAATTAAAGGCAGCTGCTAACAGCAGTTTGTGATTATGGCTGGTTTTGGGTTTATCAGAAATGTCTCGGCTGACTGAAATTTTAGTTATATTTGAAAACGCCAGTGAGTGAAGAACGCCACAATCACAATCTGCGGCACGTTAGCGGCAAGGCTTGCTAAGCAATTCATAGAATTCTAATCCTTTTTTACATGAAAAGAATATTTTTAGCCCTTTTAACTTGTTTTCTTTTAAGCTGTTCTTCTCAGAAAAAAATTACTGAAAACAGTATAAAAACACACACTTTTTTATTGCAAGATAAAGACAAATCAAAATTTGAACTTGTTGAAGCAATAAAAGAGGCTTATAGCGAAGGTAGTTTTATAAATTCTCCAATAGTTGCAATAGACGGAATAGTATTTAAATACGATAAAAGCCAAGATACAATTGTTTTGCCATTAAAGAAGATGGACATAACGAACATTGTATATCTAAATAAACAAAGTAGTCCGGCTATTTATGGAAAGAGAGAAACTAACGGTGCAATTATAATAAATACAATAAATTTAAAATAACGCCCAGCCGCTAACAGCAGTTTGTGATAATTGCGAGGCTTGGGATTATCCCGAGTTTTCTCTGAAAACTCAAAAAGGAATTTTATATTTGTAATCATCAGTAATAAATCATCGCAGCAGTTACAAGCTGCAGAACGTTAGTAGCCATTACAAAACCCAGCATGAAAAGACAACTTATATTTTATCTATTGACTTTTGTTTTTCTTAGTTGTGGTGTAAAAGAAACTGAAAATTTTGAAACTCAAAATGAGAAATTTGAAATTCCGCCACCAGAAAAAAAAATTGATCCAAATAACTTGATTGGATTTGCTTGCTATTATTCCGGAAAAAAATCAAATCCTGTCAAATTGTTTTCTAAACTAATCGTTGATAAAAATTACTCAGAAATCAGAAAGAGACTTGAAGACAAAAAACCTGCCATAAAATACTTAGCTATAATTGTGTGCAAAAAGTTAGAAGAAAAAGGAAAAGTCCAACTCAGTGAAAGAGAACAAAATCTAATTAATATAAATACCAAAAGTTCAGAAAAGATTACAATCTGTTCAGGCTGTACAAATGAAGAAGAATTAAGTATTGAAGAAATGTTTACAGAAAGTAACTTTTTAAAAAAACAAACAGAAAGTTGGATGAATGAAATTCTAAAGTAACGGCTACTAACAGCGGTTTCGCGCTATTGCTGGTTTTTCTTGAATTGAACTTCTTTCTTCACGAAAATATTTTATCTTAGCAGAAAGTACGCAGTTCGCTGGAATCGCAACAGACGCGAAGCCGCGAAACGTTAGTGGCTATTTTAGAACGACACTGCAAAAAGACAACAATTAGAATAATGAAGATAATAATTATGTTGACATTTATACTAGGCCTTTTTGGTTGTAACAACTCAAAATCACAATCAAACAAAATTCCATTAGAAAAAATTGAAGAAATGTTTTCTAATATGAAAGCAAGCGGAGTTAACATCGAGACGAAAATGCTTTGGGGTTATTTCTTTACTTCAAACAAAAAAGACAAATTCGACCAAGTTGCTAACGACCTAAAAAATAAAGGTTTTGATTTTGTTGAAATATTTCAAGCAGAAGACAAAAGTTATTGGTTGCATTTGGAACGCAAAGAAATTCATAACCCAAAAAGTTTGTATGCACTTGACGAAGAACTTTATGTAATAGCAGACAAATATGAAATCACTTATGACGGTTTTGATGTTGGGAATATTGACAAAAACAAAGCAATAGAAAGAGATACGTATGCAGTTCCAGAAGAATTTAAGACACTTGACTATCAAAAAGACGATTTCCCTTGTTTACTAATTGGTAATGTTGCTTTTGACAATTTTCCACATAAAGAAGAATTTTGCTATTTCATAAAAGTAACAACATCATATAAGAAAGACGAAAAAGTTATGTTGCCAACTGACGTCGAACTTGACGAGTTAGACAAGTTTGAGTATTTTATTGAGAACAATTTGACACAAAACGAAATTAAAAACTATTACATTTTTCGGGACACACATAAAGGAATTAGAAACTTTTATATAGTAACTAACGACAAACTTGGTGCGACAGAAGTAATCAATCTCATAAAAAATTCTGAAAAACAAAGAACATTTGACTTTGAAATTTTGACTGACAAAAATTGGAACTTATACAATGAGTTTAGAAAGAAAATGCCAAATGAATAGAAACAGCCACTAACAGCAGTTTGTAACTACTGCGCGCTTGGGCTTGCTCCGAATTTTCTCTGAAAATTCAAAAAGTAATTTTAACTTTGGAATCATCAGTAATAAATCGTCGCAACTGTCACAAGCTGCAAGACGTTGGCAGTAATTATAAAACCCCTGAAAATGAAGAACATTTCACTCCTGATAATAATTATTTTTAATTTCAATGCATTTTGTCAGAACAATTTAAAAATAGAAATTGACAATCCAGAACCTAGAGTTGGAGAAAGTGTTCTGTTTTCCATAAATATTGACTTTTTAAAAGACAACATTCAAGAAAAATTAGGCTCAGAAATAGAATTGACACGTTCTACTTCTGTTCACGGTATGCAATCCGATAATTTTGAAAGAGTAATAGTATTCAACAAAGTTGGATTAAATAAAGTTGGTCCTTTTGAATTTGAATTTAACGGAAAAAAATATATAACAAACCAAATTGAAATTAATGTTCAGCCGAAAATTGTTCTCGAGGAAAATTTAATAGTTAGAATTGCTGAACTTAAAGGTGAAAAATATATTATCATTGAACAATTAGTTAAAAATATCGCAAAAACAGAACGAAATGAATTTGGCGAAATGACTACATATTTAGGAGGTCTAGCTCCTGATAATTTTGAATTTGCAAAGCTAAATGAAGAAATAAAAAGAAGTATCGAATTTGACGACTTTAATTCTTCAAGTGAAACTTTGATGCCTGAAAATTCTAAATATGGAGAAGTTGGATTTTCATATTCAAAAATTAGATATAGAATAAATTTTAGTAATGACTCTGATAATGAATATATACTCACTGAAAAAGACTTCATAAACTTGCCAAAAAATTATAAGCTAAAACCAATAATCATAAAAAAATAACTACTGCCAACAGCGGTTTCGCGCTATTGCTAGTTTTTCTTGAATTGAACTTCTTTCTTCACGGAAATATTTTATCTTAGCAGAAAGTACGCAGTTCGCTGGAATCGCAACAGACGCGAAGCCGCGAAACGTTAGTGGCTATTATTTCGCCGGTTCAATAATCTAACGCAACTTTAAAGAAATTTATAAGTTTGTTATTGTGAAAAATAAAACTGAATTACTCTGAAAGAACGTATTGAAATTGAAAAATAAACTTCCCTAATGGAGAAACCAACTTTCAAAGAGGCATTAAAATTTTGGACCAAACTTGGTTTTATCAGTTTTGGCGGACCTGCCGGACAAGTCGCTATAATGCACGAGTTTTTAGTCGAAAAGAAAAAGTGGATCAGTGACAGCAAATTTTTACACGCATTGAACTATTGCATGGTCTTGCCCGGACCCGAAGCCCAACAATTGGCAACATATATCGGTTGGATGCTTCACGGAACTTTGGGCGGACTTGCAGCAGGAATTTTGTTTGTCCTTCCATCAATGTTTATGCTACTTGGACTAAGTGTTATTTATGTCTCGTTCGGAAACCTGCCGTGGGTATTTGCAATATTTAGCGGACTAAAGCCGGCGGTAATAGCAATAGTTATTCTCGCACTAATTAAAATCGGAAAAAAATCTCTTCTGAGTACGTTTCATTATTTTGTAGCCTTGGCTGCTTTTGTTTGCATTTTCTTTTTTAATGTTCCCTTTCCGCTAATCATAGTTGGTGCAATTATCTTAGCCTCTATTTGCAGACAGTTTTTTCCAATGTTATTTGATGTAAACACCAACAAGACTTCACAAAAAGAAATTGACGAAAAGGAATTTTATATAAACAAGCACACGATTACTCCTAACATCGGTTTTAAGCCAACTCGGTTTTGGAAACAAATAAGCGTAGGTGTTTTGCTTTGGTTTATTCCTTTGGCTGCCTTTTACTTTCTTACAAGTGATTTTGAATTTTGGAAAAAACTTTCCTTGTTTTTTACAAAAGCAGCATTTGTGACATTTGGTGGAGCTTATGCGGTTTTGCCTTACGTTGCCCAAGTAAGCGTCGAAAAATTCAATTGGCTGACCAACCTCCAAATGATAGACGGACTTGCACTAGGCGAAACTACACCCGGACCTTTAATTATGGTGCTTGTGTTTGTTGGATTTATGGCTGGCCATAACCATTTCGGAAACTCTCTTGCAATGGGAAGCCTAGGACTTTTAGCGACAACCTTTTATACATTTTTACCTTGCTTTCTCTTCATACTTGTTGGTGCGCCAATCATTGAACGGACACAGGAAAATAAACGAGTAAAAGAAATTCTTGCTCTTGTAACAGCAGCAGTAGTTGGGGTAATTCTCAACCTGACCATTTATTTAGGCAAAGCAGTAATTTTTCCAAACGCCTTTTCGTTCGCTTCACTTGACTATACTACTTTAGGTTGGACAATAATTTCATTCATTGCAATGCATCGCTTTAAAATCGGAATGATCACTTGGATTGGTGTTAGTGCGATTTTCGGACTTGTATATTATTTAATTGCACCTTGAAAAATGTAAAAGATGAACAGCACTTAACAGTGGTTTCAAGCAATTGTTAGTTTAGTGGTAAATTCAAGGTCAGTTTCCGTAATATTATTTATCTTGGCAGAAAGAACGAAATAACTCAGTCATCAACTGCTACCGGTCGAGAAACGTCTCAAAGCATTTTAAAAGATTACAACATGGACAAATACAAAGAAACTTTTGATACTTGGAACAATATTGCCGAGATATACCAAGAAAAATTCATGGATTTAGATTTGTATAATGACACTTATAACTTCATTTGTAACTCCATCGACAAACCCAAAGCTAAACTATTAGAAATCGGTTGCGGACCTGGGAATATTACCAAATACCTGTTGTCTTGTAGGCCGGACTTTGACATTTTTGGAATTGATGTGGCGCCAACTATGGTAGAACTTGCCCAACAAAACAATCCGACAGCACGTTTTGAGGTTATGGACTGCCGACAAATCAACAAAATTGACACAGCTTTTGACGGAATTATTGGTGGTTTTTGTTTACCGTATTTATCGCAAATGGAAGCAAAAGAACTAATTGCTGACGCTTATGACTTGTTGAACGAAAACGGTTTGCTTTATTTAAGTTTCGTAGAAGGTGAACCTGAAAAATCCGAATTTAAAAAAGGTAGTGGTGGTCGAGTTTATTTTAATTACCATAAATTGGACGAAATTCAAACGCAGCTCAATCATTTCAAATTTGGAGAACTAAAAACATTCAAAGTGAAATATAAAATTTCAGAAAATCAATTTGATATACATACAATTTTGACTGCGAAGAAGAATACCTTATAAAAGTAGTTCGTAGTAATGGCAAGGAATCGGAATACCGGAAATCCAGCAGATTTTCACAAAGTCATTATTAGACATGGAAATTAGTAATAATTCAACCGCTTACACAGACACACGTTAAAAACAACCTGAATAAAGAGCCCATTGGAATAAAAGACACCTCTGAAACAAAAAAACGTATGAAAGAAAAGATTCTAATTATATCATCACTTCTGTTTTTCCTCATCACTTACGGACAAACAAATAAGTTCCAATCCATAATGGAGCAATACCACAAAGAAAAGAATTTTAGTGGAGTAATTCTGGTGGCAACAGAAGGAAAAATTGATTACCTGTCAAGTATAGGCATGGCTAACAGAGAAACAAATATTCCATTAACTCCGCAATCAAAATTTAAAATCGCCTCTATGACAAAGGCTTTCACTGCGGTTTTGGTCATGAAACTTTATGAAGAAGGAAAAATTGAACTCAACCAAACCATAGGATTCTATTTGTCTACTTACAAAGGAGAAGCAAAAGATAAAGTTACCATCCATCATTTACTTACTTATGCATCGGGTATCGAAAATTTAGCCGAACCTATTGGCATGAAATCCTACCAAGAAAAACTTACTTTAGATGAATATATCGATCAATATTGTTCCGGAAAATTAATAAGTTCTCCGGGAGAAAAAAGTACTTACAGCAATACCGAATACATTATTCTGCATAAAATTATTGAAAGTGTTTCGCATAAAAAATATGAAGACTTACTAAACGAAATCATTATTAAACCTTTAAAAATGAATAACACCGGCGTTTTACAATCGGATAAAATAATGAATTCTTTAACCAATAGTTATACTTTTGATACCCAAACAAAATCATTTGTAAAAGAGGAACCGTACTATATTGAAAACTATTTTGGCGCCGGAAACATGTACTCAACCGCTCAAGACATGCTCCTGTTTAACAACGCTTTTTTTGGAAATAAAATCTTATCAGACAATACCACAAACAAAATGCTGGAAATAAATGAAAACTTGGGTTATACCGCATATGGTTTTTGGGGTTCTACAGGTTGGGGAACCTTTAATGAAAAGTTTTATTACAGAACCGGCGGTATATTAGGTTCCTGTTCTAATTGGATTAATACACTCGAAAAAAAGAAAACCATAATCATCTTGAGTAATACAGATGCTACTAATCTGTATGAGATGTCTGCAGAGATTTATCAGATTGATTAAACCAAAAAAAAAACAACAAGAAATTTTTAAAAAAACTTAAACACTAAAAACAAAAATTATGGCACTAATCAATCCACACATAAACTTCAACGGAAATGCCGAAGAAGCATTTACCTTTTACAAATCTGTATTTGGAGGAGAATTTACAAAAATTATTCGCTTTAAAGATTTGGCCAATGATGAATTCAAAATAGAAGAAAAAGAAGCAAATAAAATCATGCACATCGCTCTGCCTATTGGCCGATGCAATATGCTGATGGGTAACGATGTCCCCGAAATTTTGGGAAGAACAAACGAAAATGAAAACAGAAGCAAAATTGCCATCAGTACAGAAAGTAAAGAAGAAGCCGATAAATTATACCATGGCCTTTCCGCCGGTGGACAAATCGAAATGCCAATTGCAGACAGTCCATGGGGAACCTACTTTGGCATGTTTAGAGACAAATATGGAATCGAATGGATGGTAGATTTTGACCCAAACCAAAAAGCACCACTTTAATACAACAACCCATGGACAACAAAAGAGTATTCTTAATGCCGTTTGCCAGTGTCTATCCGCATTACATCAATAAAGTGGAGAAAAAAGGCCGAACAAAAGCAGAACTCGACACCGTTATTTGTTGGTTAACCGGCTATGACCAACTTGTATTGCAACAACAAATAGAGAACAAAACTAATTTTGAAGACTTTTTCAATCAAGCACCCAAAATACACCCGAATGCATCCAAAATCACCGGTGTCATTTGTGGTTACCGTGTCGAAGCTATTGAAGATCCATTGATGCAAAAAATAAGGTATTTGGATAAACTCGTTGACGAATTGGCCAAAGGCAAGTCTATGGATAAAATCCTGAGAACATAAAAAAGTTCAACCAAAACCCAAATAAAAAAGCATCCCTTTCGAGATGCTTCAATGGTATTGAATATAAGTTTTTAATTCAATTGCTCCTGAAAAACTTCGAGCAAAAATTCGGGAGAAATCATTTTGGTCGGGGAAATTTCCATGGCTTTTAAAACGCGTTTAATAGCATGCGGATTCAATCCCATGTTAATCCCAATTTCATGTATTTTAATTTGTTCACGCTCATGCAATACTCCATCGCAGTGCATTAACAGAGCCAAACGATAGAATTGTTGTATTCTTTCAAACTCAGATTTAATTACACTAGGGTAATTTTCCTGATGAAACAAAGCTTTAAAATCATCTTGTGTCACCTGAAGTTCATCGGCTATCATCGTCAAAAAAAGATATTCTCTTTCATGCAATCTGCCATCAACTACAGAAAATGCAATCATTTCTGCTAATAAGGCTAATTTTTCTTCGTATTTGTTCATCAATAAAAAAGTTTTTTTTGCTAAAATATAATTTTTTGAGCAATGGCAATCATTTATTTTTTAACATTGACACTCAATAATTTTAGCTAATTTTACGTCACAAAATTGAATCTCCATGAAAAGCTTAAAAATAGTATTGTTTCTTATTCTTTTTTCCGCCGTTAAAGCTACAGCGCAATATGGTTATGGCAACAACTACGGAATGGGTATGAATAGAAATATGGGAACCCCAAACACCCAACAAACCCCTAAAGAACCAACTCCGGAAGAAATAGAAAAAAACAGAAACGAAAGAATCGAAGGATATATGATACTGCTAAAAAAAGACTTAACCCTTGATGAACTGCAGTACATAGCCATTAAAAACGAGGTAACGACTAACAGTAAAAGAATAGATATCTTGTTAAAAAGTGACTTGTCTGAAGAGGAAAAAAGCAATGAACTGAAATCAATTCAAGAGAAAATTGAAAAAACCATTATGGGCTATTTAAATCCGGCTCAAAAAGAAAAATACCAATTATTAAAAACCCAAAAACCGGACAAAAAAGAAGAAAAGAAGAAGAAAAAGTCACAAGCCAATCCCGAACAAGGCCAAGCTAAAGAGACCGAAACAGAGAAATAAATATTTTGAAAACCATTTATCTACTTCTTGTTTTTCTGGCTTTTGGGAATGGAATTGCTCAGCAAAGTACCGCGAGTCCTCAAGTCTCAACCTTTGAGCTTGAAGCACCACAGCTGAAAACCACCAAGAAAATCTGGGTGTATTTGCCTAAAAATTATTCGGCTTCCGCCAAAAAATATCCCGTGATTTATATGCACGATGCTCAAAATTTATTTGATGCCAAAACCTCTTACGTAGGCGAATGGAATATTGATGAAACACTAGACAGTATCAACGCTCAAGTGATAGTCATTGGGATTGAGCATGGCGGCGAAAAACGTATTGATGAGTTAACTCCATTTCCCCATCCCAAATACGCCGGTGGAAAAGCAGATACTTATTTGGATTTTATCGTCAAAACCCTAAAACCTAAAGTAGACGCAACTTACCGAACCAAAACCAATGCTAAAAACACCGCCATTATGGGAAGTTCTTTGGGTGGCTTAGTTTCGTTTTATGCCGCTTTAAAATATCCTGATGTCTTTGGAAAAGTAGGTTGCCTTTCGCCATCTTTTTGGTTTAATCGAAACGAAATCAATGATTTAATGGCCAAAACAGAAAAATTCAACACCAAAATATATTTCCTATGCGGCGATAATGAAGGCGATGCCGATGTAATTCCGGATATGGAAAAGGTTGAAAAATGGGTCAACACCAAACGCTGCGAATGCAAAAAGCTCAATAAAAAAGTAATTATCAAAGGCGGCCAACACAACGAAAAATTGTGGCGAGAGAACTTCAAAAAGGCGTATCTTTGGCTGTTTTAAAGTACGAAGAAAGAAATACGAAGTACGAAGTAAAATTTAGAAAATGAACAACAACGATATATTTAAAAAACTACGCGTAGCATTACAACTGCGTGATGACCAAATAGTAGAAATCATGCAATTGGTTGATTTCCGAATTTCTGCTGCCGAATTGGGTGCTTTTTTTCGCAATGCCGATCACCCGAAATACATGGATTGTGGCGACCAAGTGTTGCGCAATTTCCTAAACGGATTGGTAATTCATTTGCGTGGCACGAAAGAAGATCCTAAAAATGCGATGGATGTGATTAAACAAAATCAAGCCGAGGTTAAGAAAAATGTATCTGAAAAGGTAAAAACAGAGTTCAAACCGAAAACTGACTTCAAGCCAAAGCCCAAAACAAATTCGAAGAAAAAGCCTTTTAATCCCAAAGACAAAAAGCAAGCCCCAAAAGTGCAAGTGGTGGAAAAAGTTAAGTTCAAAAACGGAAAAAAATAATTTTTATATTAGGGTAAATTATATATTTGTTTGTTCTTAAACAAATTAACCAACATAAAACCAAATGAATTTATTTAGCAAATTACTAATTGTCGTTATGGCAATTATCACTTTTTCTTGTGATAATGAAAAAGATTTAGAAGTTAATTCTACCAAAACAAATACAACTACAGCTTTAGCTGTAACTCCAAAGAAATTTTTATTTGATGCCACTAAAGCGGAAACAGCCGGTAATGCAGATTGGGTTATAGATGCGGATACTTCACCACAACGTTTTCCCACTCCGGCTCAATCAAATATCACTGATACCACTACCGAAAATTTTTGGAGAGGCGGTTTATCAGCTTGGGGTGTTGCTTTAGTTAAACTTGGACATACTGTAGAAACTTTACCTTCTGGAACAGCCATTACTTATGGTGGTACAGGTGCACAAGATTTGAAAAATTATGATGTCTATGTAATAACTGAGCCTAACATAAGATTTACCAGTGCTGAAAAAAAAGCCATAATAAATTTTGTTAAAAACGGTGGCGGATTATTTATGATAGCCAATCACAATGGGTCAGACCGAAATAATGACGGCTATGATTCTGCCAAAACATGGAATGATTTGATGTCAAATAATACCGTAAAAACAAATCCTTTTGGAATTACTATTACGCTAAACAGTATTTCAGAAACAACATCTAACCGACTTAGCACTACAACAAACACCATCTTAAACGGTTCACAAGGAACTGTGACCCAATTAAAATATTCCGCTGGTGCCACCATGTCTATAAACACTACAGCTAATTCAACGGTAAGAGGTTTAATTTGGAGAGGTAGCTCAACCCAAGGCAGCTCAAATATCATGTGTGCCTCTGCTACTTATGGCACCGGAAGAGTGGTTGCTATTGGAGACAGTTCTCCTGCTGATGATGGAACAGGTGCTGCCGGAGATACTTTATATCCTGGTTGGACAGAATTATCATCACATTCTATTTTACACCTTAACGCTTCTCTTTGGTTAGCAAAATTGTAAAAATTAAACTTTCATAAATAAAAAAATCCTGAGCTTAAACTCAGGATTTTTTTTATTCTAATTTCAATCGTTTCTGCTCTCTGGCGAGTAGCGTATTTTTGAGTAACATCGCAATCGTCATTGGACCAACGCCACCCGGAACCGGAGTAATGTAAGATGCCTTTTTGGATACAAATTCAAAATCAACATCACCGGTAATTTTGTAACCTCTTGGGTCAGTATCGTCGGCAACGCGTGTGATACCAACGTCAATTACTACTGCGTCGTCTTTAATCATTTCGGCTTTTAAATAATTCGGCACACCCAGAGCGGTGATGATAATATCGGCTTGCGTAGTAATCTGCGCTATGTTTTTGGTATAACTGTGCGTCAAAGTAACGGTCGAATTTCCGGGGAAACCTTTTCGACCCATCAAAATACTCATGGGTCGACCAACAATGTGGCTTCTACCAATAACTACCGTGTGCTTTCCTTTGGTTTCTACATTATATCGTTCCAATAATTCTAAAATACCAAATGGCGTCGCCGGAATAAAAGTAGTCATATCCAAAGCCATTTTCCCGAAATTTTCAGGGTGAAAACCATCCACATCTTTGCTCGGGTCAATTGCCATCAAAACCCTTTGGGTATCAATTTGCTCCGGCAAAGGCAACTGTACAATAAAACCGTCGATGTCGTCATTTTCATTCAGCTCCTTTATCTTTTTCAACAATTCCGTTTCCGAAGTTGTGCTTGGCATTTTGATTAAAGTCGATTCAAAACCAACCAATTCACAGGCTTTTACTTTGCTCCCGACATAGGTCAAACTTGCACCGTCATTACCAACAATTACTGCGGCTAAATGCGGTACTTTTTCACCATTGGCTTTCATTTTATTGACTTCAGCCGTGATTTCTGTCTTGATGTCGTTGGAGACTTTCTTTCCGTCTAATAATTCCATGTAGTTCTCTTGTTGTGTGTTGTTAAAAAAATAAGACGCGATGAATCGCGTCTTTACATTATCTCATTCCTTTCATGCCGCCCATCATGCGCATTAAATTTTTGCCGCCACCGCCTTGCATCATCTTCATCATTTTACTCATTTGGTCGAATTGTTTTAGCAATTGGTTTACTTGCTCTATTTTAGTTCCGGAACCTTTAGCGATTCTATTTTTTCTTTTCATGTCGATAACAGCCGGTTTGGTTCTTTCCAATGGCGTCATCGAGTGGATTATGGCTTCTATATGTTTGAAAGCATCGTCTTCAATTTCCACGTCTTTCAAAGCTTTTCCGGCACCGGGAATCATACCTACTAAGTCTTTCATGTTCCCCATTTTCTTCACTTGCTGAATTTGGGCCAAGAAATCGTCGAAACCAAATTCGTTTTTAGCGATTTTCTTTTGAAGTTTTCTGGCTTCTTCTTCGTCGTATTGTTCTTGCGCTCTTTCTACTAAGGAAACCACGTCACCCATTCCGAGAATTCTTTCCGCCATACGCGAAGGATAGAATACATCAATGGCTTCCATTTTTTCTCCGGTTCCGATGAATTTGATTGGTTTATCAACCACCGATTTAATTGAAATCGCCGCTCCACCACGAGTATCACCGTCTAACTTAGTTAGAATTACTCCGTCAAAATTCAGTCTGTCGTTGAACGCTTTTGCAGTGTTAACAGCATCTTGTCCTGTCATCGAATCAACTACAAACAAAGTCTCTTGTGGTTTGATGGCGGCATGCACATTGGCAATTTCGTTCATCATTTCTTCGTCGATGGCCAAACGACCTGCGGTATCGACAATGACTACATTAAAGCCATTTGATTTAGCATATTGAATTGCATTTTGAGCAATAGCAACAGCATTTTTATTTTCAGGTTCTGAATATACTTCAACTCCTATTTGGTCACCAACCACATGTAACTGATTAATTGCCGCAGGACGATAGATATCACAAGCTACCAATAAAGGTTTTTTCCCTTTTTTGGTTTTTAAATAATTCGCCAATTTTCCGGAGAAAGTCGTTTTACCCGAACCTTGCAAACCCGACATCAAAATAATTGATGGCGTTCCTGAAAGGTTTATTCCTGTTGCTTCTCCACCCATTAAGGCGGTCAATTCGTCTTTAACGATTTTGACCATCAACTGACCCGGTTGTAACGTAGTTAATACATTTTCACCTATGGCTTTGTCTTTAACTCTTGTGGTAAAATCTTTGGCAATTTTAAAATTAACGTCGGCATCAAGTAAGGCACGACGTACTTCTTTTAAAGTCTCGGCCACATTGACTTCCGTGATTTTTCCATGTCCTTTTAGGATATGTAATGCTTTATCTAGTTTATCACTTAAATTATTGAACATAATGGTATGCTTGTTTTAATGAAGTGCAAATTTAAGGATTTGATTTAGAACTTCTATGCAAGACCAAATAAAAAAACCATCTCTTTGT
Source organism: Flavobacterium sp. IMCC34852 (assembly GCF_030643905.1). NCBI lineage: Bacteria > Pseudomonadati > Bacteroidota > Flavobacteriia > Flavobacteriales > Flavobacteriaceae > Flavobacterium > Flavobacterium rivulicola. Next base: position 2,982,367 of record NZ_CP121446.1, read on the forward strand.
GTTGAGATGGTTCAAAATAGAAACTATAATTTCTTTTAAATAGAGGGTTTAGTTTTTAGTGAATACCAAAATATCCGTTCCGCCGTTTCCGCCACTGATATCTATTAATGATATAGTGTTCGCACTGTAAGTAACAATATCCCAATCATCGGTCAAATCGGCAAAGTTAGCCGGTGACGCAAAGGCAATATTGAAATCTAAATCACTACTTGGGCTATCATCATCACTACTGTCGTTAGTTACTGACCATGTTCCGGTATAAGTATTGGTTCCGTTGGTAGCACTCAATACATTTCCTGAAGCAAAAGTAAAATCATACCCTGTAAAATGATTGGTTTCATCTGTTCCCGAATCCACGTAACTGGTTACACGCCATGTACCTTGAGTAACGGTATTAACTACCGGAGTTGGATCTTGTGACGAAGAAGATGAGTCGTCATCAGAACTGCACATCGAGGCTACATTCAGCATAAAAAGGCAAAATAGAGCCGGAATTAAAATTAATTTTTTCATAGTTTTAAATATTAGTTAGGTGAATATTATTTTTTAAAAAGTTTACTATTGAGATAAGGACAAAAAATATCGAAATCCATATTAATGATTGGTTGAGCAGATAAGTCGTTTTACTTTTATCGCTTGTCTTCAAAGGTTTGATATCGTGTTTTTCTTCCATCTCACTTTCCGAGAATTTTTGATGCCAAAACTTCATGTCTTTGATTTTAATTTTTGCTAAAAGTCAAGTAATCTACACTACCGTCACCACCGCTTACATCTTTGAGTCGAATTTGTGTATTGGAATACTCAATTATTCTCCAATCATCTTCAATTTCATCCAATAAATCAACGCCGTCAAAAATCAACTCTAATTTGTTTTGTCCGCTGTCTACAAAAGTGCTCCAAGTTCCATTAGTGGTTACACCGCTAAGCACTGCTGTTGAATTTCCGTTAGCATTGAAAGTAAAAGTGTATCCATTAAAATCACTTGTTTCATCGTCATCATCTTCGTGGTAATAAGAAATGTACCAAGTTCCGGAAGTTAAAACATCAATAAAAGCTGTACTGCCTGAACCGCCGCTTCCACCTGAATTGTCATCATCACAATCGTCGATAGAATCTTCAATAAAATTTTCAAGCTCACTATTAGAATTAATTACAATTGTTTGTCCATTAGAATTTACAGCCGAAATAGGGTAATCAATAGCCACAAAGGTGTTACTTCCTAAATTGGCTAAAAAATTGAATAAACTACTGTTACTGGTGATGGTTACCGTGTTTGCCAATTGGTTATTACTATCATAGATGTTGATGGTAATGGGGTAAACCAAAGTGATGCAATCAATTTCATCAAAACCGTCATCCTCTCCGCAATCGTCTATCACATCGTCTAAATCATCTGTATCTTGCAAGACTTGGGTTTGGAAATTTTGAAAAATAATGGTAATCGGATACACAAAATTGACCAAATCATCATCATCTGAAAATTCGTCAATGGCCGCTTGTACAATTTGATAATCGGCTTCATCTGCAACGGTTATTTGCTGACCATTCACAATCACCGTTACCGGCAATTGCACACTAAAACAACTCGAATTATCCAAAACATTGTCTAAAGAAGTTGGGTTTTGAGCTGTTCTCGACAATAAACCTGCAATTGGAGCACTGGCTACAAAGCTTTGGTTGTTGTCTTGAATTACAGTTTCTTCTTCATTTTGGCAGCTACCGAAAGAAAGAAATATAAATCCAAAAATTAAGTATTTGATAGATTTCATAAACAATAATTGGTTTGATTTTGTTAGTAAAACACGCATTTGTAAAATTACCCTACTTTAGTTGAAAAAAATAATTATTTTTACCAAAAGACTAAGCCATAAAATTATATGTCAGAAGAGGAATTATCAGGGATTTGCAAAGAAAACATTTTTTCCGGTTTCTTTAAAAGTCATGCCAAAGCGTTACGAAATTATCTCTATTATAAATTTGGCAACGAAGACCAAGCGGAAGATATCACCCAAGAAGCCTTTATCAAATTGTGGCAAAATTGTGCTGATGTTCCTTTAGAAAAAGCCAAATCATATATTTACACCATTGCCAATAACGCTTCTTTAAACGTAATTGCGCATCAAAAAGTAGTGCTTAATTATGCCAAAAATTCAGGTAAGAGCGAAAGCACTAATGAAAGTCCGGAGTTCATAGTAGAAGAAGACGAATTTAAAACCAAATTATTAAATGCCATTCAAAAACTAAATGAAACCCAACGCGTGGCGTTTTTAATGCATCGCATTGACGGAAAAAAATATGCCGAAATCGCCACTGAACTAAACATTTCTGTTAAAGCAGTTGAAAAACGCATACACTTAGCGTTGATAACATTGCGCAAAGAATTTGATTATTTCAAGTAGGGTAAAAAAATTTAAATTTGTTTTAGTACTGAAATGCTATAGATTATGGAAGAAAATTACAAACTAGCAAAGTGGCTTTCGGGTGAAATGCCTGAGAATGAATTGGCAGCATTCCAAGCTGAGCCTGACTTTGCCTTATACGATAAAATCAAAAAATACTCGGCTGAGTTGGAAACACCAACTTTTAACGAGCAATTGGTTTTGTCTAAAATCTTAGTTTCTCCTAAAAAAGAAATAAAAACCATTTCACTCATGCAGAATTGGTTTTTCAGAATAGCCGCCGTTTTAGTAATTGGATTGGGACTGTTTTTTACTTTTCAAAACTTTGCCTCTTATACCGAATATGCTGAAAACGGTGTTTTAAATACTTTTACTTTACCGGATAATTCCGAAGTAGTCTTAAATTCGGGTTCTGAAATTCAATATAAAAAATGGAATTGGGACAACAATAGAGCACTAAATCTAGAAGGTGAAGCATATTTTAAAGTAGCCAAAGGTCAAAAATTTGAAGTCAACACGCCTTTGGGTAAAGTAACTGTTCTCGGTACACAGTTCAACGTCAAACAACGCGACAACCGTTTTGATGTTACTTGTTACGAGGGAAAAGTAAAAGTAAACTATAAAGACCAAGAATTGGTGATCACCAAAGGCATGAGCATTGCATTTGATAATGGAAAATCCATCACAATTCCCGAAAGCACAGTTCAAAGTCCGGAATGGTTAAATGACGAACTCGTTTTCTATCAAGAAGATTTAAAATCAATAGTAAGCGAATTGGAAAGACATTTTAACGTATCTTTGGTTATAAAAAACATTGACAATTCACAATTATTTACTGGTACAATTCCGGCAAAAAATATAGCTTTGTCTTTAGAAATTTTGGCCACAACTTATCATTTAAAATCAACCCAAGTAAGTAAAAACGAATACCGCTTAGAAAGTCTGGATGCTCAATAACAGATTCTTTTTTTTACTGCTCTTTAGTCTCTTTTCTTTCTTGGGTAATGCCCAAAAAGACAGGAAAGAAATTCCATTGAAAAACATTTTGAACATCATCAGTAAGCAACATGAGGTAAGATTCAGTTACATTGAAGACGAGATTGTGGTGTATGCTTTGGTTGCGCCTGAAAAAAAATGGTCATTAGAACAAAAAATAGAATATTTAAAGCGAGAGACAAAACTGCAATTTAAACCAGTCAGCGAAAAATATTTTACCATTTATAACGATCAAAAATTAGACAAGCCACTTTGTGGTTTTTTGCTTGATTCCGAGAGCGGAAAAGGAATAGAAAATGCGACCATAAGAATAGAAAAAATGAGCTTTATTACTTTTTCCGATGCCGAAGGTCATTTTATAATTCCGAAAATTTCTTCAGATTTAATTCAAATTGAGCACCAAGGATATGAATCATTCAATATTAATCCCGAAGATTTAAATGTTCCAAATTGTCCGAAATTCAGGTTAAAATCTATAACCCAATCGCTTGATGAAGTAGTTACCCAAAGGTATTTGACCACCGGAATCAGCAAGAAAACTGATGGCACCATTGAGGTAAAGCCTAAAAAATTTGGTATTTTACCCGGTTTAATTGAGCCCGATGTTTTGCAAACCATGCAACAAGTTCCCGGAATTATAAGTATTGATGAAACCATATCCAACATTAATGTTCGCGGTGGCACACACGATCAAAATCTGTTTCTGTGGAATGGTATTCGAATGTTTCAAACCGGACACTTTTTTGGTCTGATTTCGGCCTTCAATCCATCCTTGGCGCAAACCATATCGATTACTAAAAACGGTAGTTCTGCTTTTTATGGGGAAAGTGTTTCGAGTTTGGTCGATATTTCATCGCGAACCAAAACGGTTGAAGCCACGAACAACAGCTTTAGCACCAACCTCATTAGTGCCGAATTTTATACCAAATTGAAAGTTTCCGAAAAAGCCAATCTTACCTTATCCGCCAGACGTTCATTGACTGATTTTTTTAAATCGCCAACCTATCGAAATTACAGCGACAGAATATTCCAAAATACGGTTATTACCGATTTGAACACCAATGAAATAGTAGATTATCAAAGCGACGTTGACTTTTATTTTTATGATATTACGGCACAATTTCAGCAAAAAATTGGTACTAAAAACGAGTTGAACATTGATGTCATCGCTATTGAAAACACCTTACAATTCAACCAATCTTCGGTGAGTTTGAACAAGAACAGTACTTTAGAACAAGAAAATTTCGGCGGGACTATTCAATGGAAAACCCAATGGAACGCCAAACACTATACAGAATTTAAAGGCTATTTTTCGAGTTATGATTTGAATTCATCCTTTAAAACACTGGAAAGCAATCAGGTTTTAGACCAAAAAAACCAAGTGCTAGACACCGGTTTTCAAGTTCGGAATTCGAATGTAATTTCCAATAGAATTACTTTGAATACCGGTTATCAGTTTAATGAAATAGGGATTACCAATTTTGACGAAATCAATTTGCCGTTTTTCTCCAGAACCATTACCAATGTTTTACTTACTCATGTTGCTGTGGCAGAAGGCGTTTTAGAAACCGAGAACAAAAAAACATTCCTCAAAACCGGTGTTCGTGCTAATTATTTTGACAAGTTTAATTTCTTTCTTTTGGAACCGAGAGTGCAATTTAACCAAGCCTTGACTTCGACCCTGAGACTGGAGATTTTAGGAGAACAGAAAAGCCAAACCCTTTCGCAGATTATAGATTTGCAGCAAGATTTTTTGGGGATAGAAAAAAGGCGTTGGACATTGGCAAACAATTCGACAATTCCGATTCAAAAAAGTAATCAGGTTTCTTTGGGTTTGAGTTTTAAAAAGAACAATTGGTTGCTGACTTTAGACAATTTCTACAAAAAAGTCACCGGAATTACCAGCAGTAGTCAGGGTTTTCAAAATCAATTCGAGTTGGAAAAAACCGTTGGAAGTTATCAAGTATTCGGTTCCGAATTTTTGATTCAAAAGTCATTTAATCGATTTTATACTTGGTTAAGCTATAGTTATAATGACAACCAATACAATTTTGATGCATTGCTGAACACTTCTTTCCCTAATAATTATGACATAACCCATGCCATTTCCTGGGCCGGAATTTATGAGTGGCAAAAATTAAAATTGGCTTTGGGAACCAAGTGGCATACCGGAAGACCAATTACTACACCTACTACCTTCAGCGTTACGGCGGCTAATCCTGATATTGTTTATAATTCGCCCAATAATTCGAAGTTAAAAGATTATTTTCAAATGAATTTTTCGGCTTCTAAAGATTGGAAATTGACTGAGAAAATTACATTACAGACTTCAGTTTCTATTCTCAATTTACTAAATACCCAAAACAGTTTGAATCGTTTTTATCGGGTAAATACCGCAGATAATACGGTTGAGAGTGTGGATACCTATTCGCTTGAAATGACGCCGAATTTTAATATTAGACTTAATTTCTAATCGAAAAAAAAGGCCGGAAAATCCGACCTTATATTTTACATTCTCTCAGGAACATCAATGCCGAGTAACTTAAATGCCGATTTTACGATGTCGCCAACCTTTTTGGAAAGTTGTACTCTGAAGGTTTTTTTAGTCGAATCTTCTTCTCCTAAAATAGACACCGATTGGTAGAATGAGTTGTATTCTTTCACCAAATCATAAGTGTAATTGGCTATTAATGCCGGACTGTGGTTGTGTGCCGCATTTTGAATCACTTCAGGGAAAAGTTCAATTTGTTTTAATAATTCCTTCTCTTTTTCGTGTAATTCGATAGTTGTTGTCGCATCATTTAAGTCAAAATTGGCTTTGCGCAAAATCGATTGAATACGCGCATAAGTATATTGAATAAACGGACCGGTATTTCCGGCAAAATCAACCGATTCTTCCGGGTTGAACAGGATTTGTTTTTTGGGATCAACTTTAAGAATATAATATTTCAAAGCGCCTAGACCAATGGTTTTAAAAAGTTGGGCTTTTTCTTCAGCAGAATAGCCTTCTAATTTTCCTAACTCGGTGGCTATATTTCCGGCAGTGTTGGTCATTTCTTCCATTAAATCATCGGCGTCGACTACTGTACCTTCACGTGATTTCATTTTCCCCGAAGGTAATTCGACCATTCCGTAAGAGAGATGAAATAAGCTTTCCGCCCAATCAAACCCGAGCTTTTTCAGAATTAAAAACAACACTTTGAAGTGGTAATCTTGCTCATTACCCACGGTATAAACCATACCGCCAACATCCGGAAAATCTTTGACACGTTGGATAGCCGTTCCGATATCTTGCGTCATATAAACTGCCGTTCCGTCTGAACGCAGTACAATTTTTCGATCTAAACCATCTTCGGTTAAATCAATCCAAACCGAACCGTCGGGATCTTTTTCAAAAATACCTTTTTCTAAACCAAACTGGACCACTTCTTTACCCAGTAAATAGGTGTTGCTTTCGTAATAATAACTATCAAAATCAACGCCTAAATTTTTATACGTTTGGGCAAAACCATCATAAACCCATTGGTTCATTTTTTTCCAAAGCTCAATAACTTCAGGCTTTCCGGCTTCCCAATCTAAAAGCATTTGTTGGGCTTCTAAGATAATTGGTGCTTGCTTTTTGGCTTCATCTTCGGTTTTACCTTGGGCCATTAACCCATTGATTTGTGCTTTATATTCTTGGTCAAATTTTACATAAAAATTTCCTACCAACTTATCACCTTTTAAACCGGCAGATTCAGGGGTTTGACCCTCGCCGAATTTTTGCCAAGCCAACATCGATTTACAGATATGGATTCCTCTATCGTTGATGATTTGGGTTTTGTATACCTTTTTACCCGAAGCTTTTATAATTTCGGCTACCGAATAACCTAAAAGATTGTTGCGAACATGACCTAAATGCAAAGGTTTGTTGGTGTTAGGCGAAGAATATTCTACCATGACCGCTTTCTCATTTGGCGCAGCCGAAACAAATCCAAAACTTTCTTTGTCTTTGATTTCATTGAAAAAATTCAAATAATAAACATCAGAAACGACCAAGTTTAAGAAACCCGAAACCACGTTAAAACGAACAACCTCATCAGCATTAGCGACCAAATACTCTCCTATTTTGGTACCTATTTCAATTGGATTGCCTTTAATTAATTTCAACAAAGGAAAAATAACCATTGTAATATCGCCTTCAAAATCCTTCCTAGTCAACTGGAACTCTACTCTATCAACGGTAACGTTGAATAATTCCTGAATGGCTACTTGAATGTGTTGCGTTAAAATCTGTGAAAGTTTCATGGTTTTTCTATTAAGTGGGCAAAGATAATCATTAGAATATAAATTTTAATGAATTGGTTTTAGGAATATAAAAGTCAAAATTGAAGAAAGTCTAAATATTTTTTTTGTAAGTAAATTATATATTAAAAATAAAACATTATGCATTTCATCGATTTTTTTTGTATTTAAACGACATTATCTATCATATTTGTTTTGTCAAAATCCATAAACAATGAATAAACTTGTCTTAACCATTGGCTTATTAGTAAGTGCTCTTGGCTTTTCGCAACCGATAACTGTTAGCACAACTGCTCATACAGTACCGCAATTGGTCAACAATGTGTTAATCAATTCACCTTGTGTATCGGCCACTAATATCACCTGGAGAACCGGAACCAACTTTGGTTCATCAAACGGGATTGGTTTTTTTCAGAATACAAATCCGACCTTTCCCATGCAAAGCGGTGTTGTTTTGAGTACCGGAAATGCAATGAATGCGGCCGGACCAAATACTTCTATTTTAAATGACGGGTCGGCTACATGGACCGGTGACACCACATTGGAAAGTACTTTGGCAACAGCAGGAATAGCAATGGTTTCTAATAATGCAACGGTTTTGGAGTTTGACTTTACACCCATTTCACCCAACTTTAGCTTTGACTTTATTTTTGCTTCTGAAGAATATGGCAATTTTCAGTGTCAATACTCGGATGCTTTTGCTTTTTTACTCACCAATATGAATACAGGGACAACAACCAATTTGGCAGTAGTTCCGGGTACAACTGACCCAATTTCAGTAGTTACAATCAGAGATTTTTTGTACAATTCCTCATGTCCATCTGTTAATCCACAATATTTTGGAAGTTTCAATGGTGGTTCCAATGCGGCAAACTCTGCCATCAATTTTAATGGTCAAACCACTGTTCTAACAGCCGCATCGGTTTTAACACCGGGCATACCTTATCATATCAAATTAGTTATTGCCGACCGATTAGATCCGCAATCTGATTCTGCTATTTTTATTTCTTCGGATAGTTTTAATATTGGTCAAGATGTTTTAGGGCTTGACTTAACAACAAATGGTAATAACGCACTTTGTTTTGGCACTACTCATACTTTAGACACCGGTTTAAATGCTACAGAATATACTTTCTCATGGGAAAGAAATGGCACTACCATTGCCGGTGAAACAGGACCTTCATTAGTAATCAATCAAGCCGGAACTTATAGTGTTACTTACACGAGTATTGCTAATTTTTGTGAGCCAATAACAGATACTATTATTGTGGAATACTATCCTCAGATATCCTCTCCAAATCCATATAATTTGTCTAAATGTGATACCGGAGCTACGACTTATACTTACGACTTAAATTCGAATACCAATAGAGTCAAACAAGGTTTAGATCCGGCCACTATAGTTACTTATCATGCCTCTCAAAGCGATGCTGATAACAACATTAATCAGCTACCACTTCAATATAGCGGTGCTACGGGACAAATGATTTATGTTAGAATTCAATTGCCAAACGGTTGTTTCAGAGTTAAATCATTCGAACTCTTGGTGTCACCACCACCCACTGCTACACAACCACAAAATATGGTGTTATGTGCTACATCTTTAACCCAAAATAATGCAGAGTTCAGTCTAAACTCACAAAATGCTGCCATATTAAACGGACAACCTTCTTCCGTTTATGCTGTCAGATATTATACTTCTTTGAATGATGCCACTAATGGCATCAATGCCATTAGTGGTGCCGGTAGTTTTTTATCCTCAGGGCAAACCATTTATGTAAGAGTATATAATGCCACTGATACCGGATGTTTTAGCCTGACGAGTTTTGAATTAATTGTTAATCCAATGCCTCTGGTTGATGACTTGGAAAATGTTTTAGTTTGCACGAGTTATACTTTGCAACCTTTAACCAACGGTAACTATTTTACAGCAATCAATGGAGGCGGAACACCATTATTTGCGGGAGATATTATAACGGAAACCCAAACAATATACATTTACAATCAATCTAACGGTCCGGGGTCATGTGTTGCCAATACTTCATTTTCGGTGACTATCTTAGAGCCTTCTGAATTAATTCCGGCTGATGAAACCAGTTGTGGAAGCTACACTTTGCCTGCGTTGAATTATGGTGAATACTACACCGGTCCAAATGCTTCGGGCACACAAATTCCTGCAGGAACGGTAATCAGTACTTCACAAACGATTTACTATTATTTCATTACTGAAATAGAACCTGTTTGTATTGTTGATAGCAGTTTTAACGTTACCATCTTGCCAACTATTGAAGTTGGAAACAGAGTAGATGTATTTGAATGCACCTCTTATACTTTACCGGCTTTATCAATGGGAAATTATTATACAAACACAGGTGGAACTGGCACTCAACTGGCACCCGGAACACAAATTACTTCAAGTCAAACTATTTATGTTTATGCTACAACTAACGGAACAACTCCTTGTAGTGACGAAGACAGTTTTGAAGTATTTATAGGTTTGCCTCAACCACAAAATATTACGCAATGCAACGGGTATACCTTACCTCAATTGCCGATTGGTAATTATTTCACTGGACCAATGGGCACCGGGCAACAAATTCCGGCGGGTACTGTAATTAATAACAGCAGTACCATTTACATTTACGCACAGACAACTAGTGGTGGTGCAAATTGTACAGATAATTTACATTTCACATTAAACATTTCACAACCTCAAATTGATAGTTTAACCGATATAACTGCTTGTGAAAGTTATTCTTTGCCTACACTTACTAATGGAGAATATTTCACTGAAACAGATGGTAATGGAACTCAATTATATCCGGGAGATGTTATTCTTTCAACCCAAACCATTTATATTTTCAAGAGACTTAACAGTACTTGCTTCAATCAATCAAGTTTTACGGTAACCATTCAACCATTACCGGCTATCAGTTCAAGGTCAGACATCGATATTTGTGACCAATATGTTTTAACTGCTTTGCAAGTAGGCGATTACTTTACAGGACCAAACGGCACCGGAACCATGTTGGCAGCCGGCACCGTGATCACTACCTCACAAAGAATTTATATCTATGCTATTTCCGGCACATCACCGGCTTGTATTGCAGAAAACAGTTTTCAAATCAACATATTTTCAACTTCAGCGGATGTCTTGGCAAACGTTACAGCTTGTGACAGTTATACTTTGCCAACATTAACCGCTAATAATAAATACTATACCCAATCCGGAGGACCAAACGGAACAGGAGTAGAAATTTTGCCCGGAACTATTATCACTACCAACCAAACCATATATATTTTTAAAGAGTCATTAATCCGAACCTCATTCTCATGTATTGATGAAACCACTTTTACGATTACCATCAATAATACACCGGTCATTCCGGCTATAGCTAATATTTACGCTTGTAATTCTTATACTTTGCCCCCTTTAACCATTGGCAATTATTACACCGGAACCGGCGGAACCGGAACAGCCTTACAAGCAGGTGACACTATTACAGAAAGTCAAACCGTTTATGTCTTTGCTAATTCAAATACTTCGCCCGATTGTACAAATGAAATTAGTTTCAACATTACCATTTTTAATGTTAATGATTTACCGAATATTACCATTTGTGAAAATTATATCTTACCGAATTTAACTGTTGGGCAGTATTTTACCGGACCTAACGGTACAGGTATACAATTGAATGCCGGTGCAAACATTACCACTTCTCAAACTATTTACATTTATGCAGTTTCTCCTTATTTACCTAGATGTTCTGATGAAAGTTCATTCGAAGTAACCATAATTGACACTCCGATTGTTAATACAATTCCAAACACTCTAAGCACAGTTTGCGATGAAGACGGAAATAATGATGGTGTCACTTCATTTGATTTGACAAGTTTAGCCGCTACCGCTTTAGGTACACAAACCGGTAGTGAATTTGCCATTGCCTTTTATGCAACTATGACAGATGCTTTAGATCAAACTAATGCAATTAGTAATACTACACTTTCTACTGTTTATATCAGGATCAATAATACCTTGACTTCAAGTTGTTTTGATATAAAACCACTATCAATAGTAGTAAATACATTACCCGAACCAACACCGGCAGACGGAATCATTTGCTTTGACAGCGAAACACAAACGCTTTTAAACTCTTATACTATTTATAGTGGCTTGAGTTCAGCAACTCATAGTTTTATTTGGACCAGTGAAGACGGCACAGTAGTAGGAACAGGAAGCAATTATACTGCTGTTTTACCCGGAATCTATAGTGTAATAGCAACCAAAACAGCTACCGGATGTACTTCAGTACCCGTAAATGTAACTGTTAGTCCTTCGGAACCTGCAGTGGTAACTTACAGTGTTGAAGAGGATTTTGCAGATTCCCAATCAATTATAGTTACGGCCACGGGTCAAGGGAATAACTTTGAGTACCAATTAGACAATGGACCATTCCAAGACAGTCCGATTTTCAATAATGTCTCATCAGGTTTGCACACCATCACTGTAAGAGACCGAAACGGTTGTGGCACTACTACTATCCAAGCAGTGGTTATCAATTATCCAAAATATTTCACCCCAAATGGTGATGGTTATCATGATACTTGGAATATTACAAATTTATCCAACCAACCATCAGCTGTTATTATTATTTACGATCGTTACGGAAAAATTCTCAAGCAAATCAAACCTAACGGAAACGGATGGGATGGTACTTACAATGGCAACATGATGCCTTCTGATGACTATTGGTTTAGTGTGAACTATACAGATGAAAATCAGGTAAGTCGAGAATTCCGTGCCCATTTTGCGATGAAACGTTAATTTCTAAAACAATATACCCAAAAAAAACTCTCAAATATTTTTGAGAGTTTTTTACTTTTTAGTGTAACAAATCGATTCTTAATGAGTCTACTTACTCGAATTAATTTAACAACTGTTGAAGCGAATAAACAAATAATAATTCAACAAACAATCATCAAAAAAAACGAAAATGAGATTTAAATTATTACTACTGTTATTAGTAAGTCAATGTTCCATTTTATTGGCACAAACCAATAATCCGGGAGCAATCACCGGAAAAGTAATCGACAAAAACAGCAAACAACCGCTTCCTTATGTAAATGTTTCGGTTTTGGAAGAAGGCAAAATCATAACCGGAGGCATTACACAAGAAAACGGTAACTTTTCAATTAAAAACTTAGCCTTAAAAAAATATACTGTTGAAGTACAATTTATCGGTTTCAAAAAAGTCACCCAAGAAGTTACATTGTCCGAAAGCAATAAAAGTGTCAATCTAAACACCATTGCCATTGAAGAAGAAGCAGTACAATTGGCCGGAGTGGAAATTGTAAAAGAGCGTTCTACTATTGAGCAAAAAATTGATAGAAAAGTAGTTAACGTCGGAAAGGATTTAATCGCATCAGGTAACACCGCTTCGGAAATTATGAATAATATTCCAACAGTAAGTGTTGACCCGCAAACCAAGGAATTAAGCTTAAGAGGAAATTCGAATGTTAGGGTTTTGATTGACGGCAAACCTTCTAACATTGACGCCGCTCAGTTACTACAACAAATTCCGTCCTCGTCCATCAAACAAATTGAGTTGATTACCAATCCTTCGGCCAAATACAATCCGGAAGGAATGAGCGGTATCATCAACATTATTTTACACAAAAATTCTCAAGACGGTTTTAACGGAAGCATCAATTCGGGTGTGACTTTTGGAGTAACGCCTAAAGTCAATTCGGCCTTGAACCTCAACTACAAAGTTGGGAAAGTAAATTTCTATACCAACTACGGATTCAATCACGGACAGAATGAAAATAATGGTTACATCAATAGTTTCCGACCGTTATTTGAGAACCGTCAAGAATTTGGTGGTTCTAATTTAAATACATCCCATTTGGTAAAATTGGGAATGGATTATTATATCAATGAAAAAAACAGCCTTTCCTTTTACACCAATCAAAATATCGTAAATGGCGGTGGTACCGGATTTACCAATATTGATTATACCGGTGCTTTACTGAGAGATTCCAGACAAACTTCTGATTCAGATACGGAAAATTATACCCAAACTTATGATTTAGCCTACAAGCATGATTTTGATAAAAAAGGAGAAACTTTAGATTTTCAAGCGAATTTTTCCAACACCGAAAGTCCTGAAAATTCGGATTATTGGTTCAATCAAGAAAATCCAACATCAACCAGATTCACCAATAACGATATTAAACGCGAAACAGATTATTTACAGATCAACTTAGACTATGTAAACCCATTATCCGAAACGGTTAAATTGGAAATCGGAGCTGAAACGCGTCTGCAAAAAATCACCAACTATTTTGATGAAACCATCAGCGAACCTTCAGAATCCTACAACAGACAAGGCAATTCAAATTTTGAATTCACCCGAAACATTCATTCCTTTTATACCAATATCGGAAAACAATGGAAAAAATGGAGCGTTCAAGCCGGTGTTCGTTTAGAGCAATATGAAATTGAGGGTGACTTTCAAAATGTAGTGACTTCTTCTACTCCGTCTGAAAACATTAACGACCAAAGCACCATTGAAGACGATATTTTCGCCATTTATCCATCCTTGTTTTTCAATTACAAAGCCAGCGACAAAGACTCTTTTAATTTCAACTTTTCAAGACGTGTCGACCGTCCGAGTATAGGTCAAATTAGTCCTATCAGAGAATGGACAACACCTTTGGTTGAATCCAGAGGAAATCCATCATTGGAACCGCAATTTACCAACTCTTTCGAAGTAAATTATACCAGGACTACTAAGATTGGTTCTATTACAACCGGTGTTTTTTACCGTCAAATCAATGATGAAATCGGAAGAATCATCTATAAAAATCCGGACAACATCAATCAGGATATCATTTCTTATGACAACTTTGATGACAACAATGCTATCGGTGCTGAAGTTTCCGCCAATTTAAAATTAGCTACTTGGTGGTCGGTTAATGCCAGTAGCGATGCCTATTTCAGAACCGTAAGAGGTACAGTGCAAAACGCCAATACCCAAGAACAAGAAAGAGCCGAAGCCGATGTAGTTATCTTCAACGCCAGAGTAAACAACAACTTTGTGGCTACTAAAAAATTGAGATTCAATTTATTTGCTATGTACAGAGGGAAAGATTTAGGATTGCAATTTGAGAGAAAACCAATGTACCGAATGGATATTGGTTCAACTTACACCGTTTTGAAAGGAAAAGGAAGCATCACAGCCCGTTTCAACGACGTTTTTGAAACCATGCATTTTGCCTTCGACGGAAACATTCCTTACAGACAGGTCGGAGCCTTTTATTGGGAAAGCCAAACTTTCTACATAGGATTCAATTACATGTTTGGCGGTGGAAAAAACAGTGCTATGCAACGCAAACAAAGAGATCAAAACGAAACACAAGGTAGTGGTGGCCTTTTATAATTATCACAGAATTATTTGAATAGTTGTTAATGAAAAAGCCAAACATAATGTTTGGCTTTTTTTATATCCTAAAAGTAAATTTACCATTTAATAATGGCGCTTGCCCAAGTAAAACCGCTACCAAAAGCGGCCAAAACAAGGGTGTCACCTTCTTTGATTTTACCTTGTTCCCAAGCTTCGGTTAAAGCGATTGGAATGGAAGCCGCTGTCGTATTTCCGTATTTTTGAATATTATTAAAAACTTGGTCATCTCTCAATTTGAATTTCTGCTGAATGAACTGTGAAATTCTCAAATTCGCCTGATGCGGAATCAGCATATCGATATCCGATACCTGCAAATTGTTGGCTTGCAAGCCCTCGTTAATCACTTCGCTAAAACGAACTACCGCATTTTTAAACACAAATTGTCCGTTCATGTAAGGAAAGTAACTTTCGTCCTCCGGGTTATTATCGGCTATGATATCAGTTACCCATCTACCGCCCATTCCCGGTGCTAAAACCGCTAATTCTTTGGCATATTCTCCTTCTGAATGCAAATGGGTTGACAGGATTCCTTTGGTCACATCTTCTTCTCTGCTCAACATAGCCGCTCCGGCGCCATCCCCAAAAATCACGGAAACACCTCTGCCTCTATCGGTCATATCCAATCCTAAAGATTGCACTTCGGAAGCCACGACTAAAATATTTTTGTACATTCCGGTTTTAATGTATTGGTCGGCTACCGATAACGCATAGACAAAGCCCGAACATTGGTTGCGAATATCCAAAGCGCCTATGGTTTTTAATCCCAATTCTTTCTGTAAAGCTACGCCCGGTCCGGGGAAATAGAAATCCGGTGAAATGGTGGCAAAGACAATAAAATCGATTTCATCATTATTCACACCCGAACGTTCTATGGCAATTTTAGCGGCTTTTACACCCATAGAAGTCGTGGTGTCTTCCCCTCTTTTAATGTGTCTTCTTTCTTTGATGCCGGTTCGTTCCTGAATCCATTCGTCATTAGTATCCATTATTTTGGCCAAATCATCATTGGTCACAACATTATCGGGAACATAAAAACCTAAGCCTGTTATTTTGGAGTGGTACATAATATTTGCTTATTTACTAAAATGAGAATAGCAAATTTAACAATCTTATATTTCTAAAAGCTATTTTTAGGTTCTATTTTGCAAATTGACAAAAAAGAGGTTTTCCACCTTGACATTTTCACTGTTAAGTTTAACAAAATCTTAAAAATATTGTAACCGCAATGCCGTATTTTAGACAAACTTATTTAAACCAAAATAACAACATATGAAATTACGTTTTACTTTACTGCTCTTAATCGGATTGGGGTTTTCATCACTGGCGCAGGAAAATCTGAATTTCCAAAAACCATCTGCCGAAATTTTGGCTTTGGCCGATTTTGAACGTTCGCCTTCTGTAAGTATGGATTCTAAAAAAGAATACATGCTTTTGAGTTACCGAAACACCTATAAAACGCTCGACGATTTAAATCAAGAAGAAATGCGTTTGGGAGGTTTGAGAATCAATCCTATTACCAACATTTCGAGCACAGTGACTTATATCAATAATTTGAAATTGAGAAAAGTAACTGACAGAGTGGAAACGCAAGTTTCAGGCTTACCACAAAATGCCCGAATCACCAATGTTTCTTGGTCGCAAAACGAAAAGAAAATCGGGTTCACCAACACTACCAATACCGGAGTAGAACTTTGGGTGATTGATGTAGTTACGGCTTCCGCCAAAAAAATTACTGACGCGAATTTGAATGCCAACTTGGGCAGTCCGTACAGTTGGATGAAAGATAACGAAACGCTTTTGGTTAAAATGCTACCCAAAAATCGTCCGGCATTAATTGACGGCAAGAAAGATTTGCCCAAAGGGCCAACGGTTTCAACCAGCGACGGTTCAAAATCACAAAACAGAACTTACCAAGATTTGTTAAAAAACAAAACTGATGAAGCCAATTTTGATGCTTTGGTAACTTCTGAATTGTATAAAGTTTCTTTATCCGGAAAAACAGAATTATTCAAATCGGCCGACATTTACGCCGGAGAAAGTTTCTCACCGGATGGCAATTATTTGATGCTGACTACTATTCAAAAACCTTATTCTTACATCGTTCCGCTAAGTCGTTTTCCGCAAAAATCGGTGGTTTGTGATATAAACGGAAAAGAAATTAAAACCGTAAATGAAGTGCCTTTGACTGAAATAATGCCCAAAGGTTTTTCCTCCGTACGAAAAGGAAAAAGGAGTATGAACTGGAGAGCTGATAAGCCCGCAACTCTATCTTATGTTGTAGCGTTAGACGAAGGTGACCAAGCCAAAAAAGTGGATTTCAGAGATGAAGTGTTCAACTGGGATGCGCCTTTTTCGACAGAACCAAAATCAATTTTGAAAACCCAACAACGTTTCAGCGGAATTATCTGGGGCAACGAAACCACGGCTATCGCCTATGACGATTGGTATGATACTCGCAACCAAAAAACGTATTTGTTCAATCCTTCAAATCCGAATGAAGCGCCAAAAATTATCTGGGATAGAAATTCGCAAGACATTTACAGCGATCCCGGGAATTTTGAAACCAAAAGAAACCAATACAATCGATACGTTTTAGCGATTGAAAATAACAATGCTTATTTAATCGGCGACGGTTTTACCAAAGAAGGTCAGTTCCCGTTTATCACCGAATTCAATTTGGCTACCCAAAAATCAAAACGATTGTACACTTCAACTTTCAAAGACAAAAAAGAAGATTTACAATCGATAGAAGATTTCAAAAAAGGCGATGTTTTGGTACAAATTCAGTCGAAGACCGACTTCCCGAATTACTACTTCCGCAACATCAAATCGGGCAAGCTGACACAAATCACCAACTTCAAGAACCCTTTTGAAAGCATCAAAAATGTGTACAAAGAAGTGATTAAATACAAAAGAAAAGACGGTGTCGAATTATCCGGAACCCTTTATTTACCGGCCGGTTATGACCGAACTAAGAAAGCTGAGAAATTGCCGTTACTAATTTGGGCTTACCCGGAAGAATTTAAAGATAAAAACAGCGCCGGTCAAAATAACAAAAACCCTAATGAATTTACATTCCCGAATTATGGTTCGTTTGTGTATTGGGTAACCAAAGGCTATGCGGTTTTGGATGATGCTTCGTTTCCTATTATCGGTGAAGGCAAAACCGAACCTAACGATACTTTTATGCCGCAATTGATTGCCAATGCGGAAGCTGCGATTGATGCAGTAGACAATTTAGGTTACATCAACCGCAAAAAAGTGGCGATTGGAGGCCATTCCTATGGTGCGTTTATGACGGCTAATTTGTTAACTCACTCTAATTTATTTGCCTGCGGAATAGCCCGAAGTGGTGCTTACAATAGAACGTTGACGCCTTTTGGGTTCCAAAGTGAACAAAGAAATTATTGGGATGTACCGGAAATTTACAACGGTATGTCGCCGTTTATGAATGCCGATAAAATGAAAACCCCATTATTATTAGTTCACGGTGATGCCGATAACAATCCGGGGACTTTCACTTTGCAATCAGAACGTTATTTCCAAGCGTTGAAAAATTTAGGCGCGCCGGTTCGTTTGGTTTTACTACCTAAGGAAAGTCACGGTTATGCTGCCAAAGACAATATTTTACACTTGCTTTGGGAACAAGATCAATTCTTAGAAAAATATTTGAAAAACTAAAAAAGAAACCCTGAAATTAATCGATTTCAGGGTTTTTTATTTCGAGATAAATGGTAGTTCCGCATTTAAGATTCGTTGGATTTTCAAAGAAAATGATTTCCTTATTGTGCTTGGCTTCCACCAGATAATGACTGCCTTTATAATAACAATTAATAATCTCAACTTGTAAAACAGATTTCGGAACCACTTTTAATTGGTGAGGATAAACGTATTGGTTTTTGCCTTCAATTTCGATTTCATTCACATCACCAAAAAGTGAGGCAATGTATTTGCTTGTTGGATTTTGGTATAAATTTTTAGGTGAATCGGAGGCGATGATTTGGCCGTTTTGCATCACCAATACGGCATCCGAAAACGACAATACATCAGAGCTGTCATGGGTTGCGACTATGGTAGTGATTTGTTTTTCTTTCAGATAGGCAAATAATTTTCGGCGCAGACTGTTCTTTCTAAAATTATCGATATGACTGAATGGTTCGTCTAAAAGTAAAACTTCCGGTTCGAGTGCTAAAACTCTGGCCAAAGCCACGCGTTGCATTTGTCCGCCACTCAAATATTGGGCTTTTACCGAAGCAAATTCGGTCATCTCGACAATCTCCAATAATTCAGCTATACGTGCTTGCTTTTTTTCAGCATAAATGTTTGATAAGTATTTCCCAACATTTTCAGCCACGGTAATAAAAGGCATCAAATCAAAATCTTGAGCCAAATATTTCATGTATGCCATACCGGGTATCAAATGGAATTTCGGACCTAAAACTTCTTGCTCATTCCAAAAAATTTGCCCATCGTTTAAATCATACAAACCGTAAATCAATTTGAGCAAAGTACTTTTACCGCAGCCGCTTTCGCCTATAATTGCTAAGTTTTTGCCTTTCTCTAACGCAAAAGAAAGGGAATGTATTGTTGGCTTTTCTTGATAGGAAAAGGAAATGTTTTGGATTTTCAGCATCTTGGTAAAATGTATGCAAACTTACGAACTTTATTAAAAAGATAAGAGCGACAAGACTCAAACGTGGAGTGTCGCTCTTACCAACCTAACCAATAAATAAACAATTTTTAATTCGGTAAATATTTTTCAAATGACTTGGTGTCAATTCTTGCTTTTAAATCGTGTAACAAATTATAGAGTCCGAAAAACGTTCGGTTGATGTACAAAAAGTGTTTCGAACCTCGATTACCGTTCATTTTTCGGAGTTGGGTATCTTTAGAAAACTCTTCTCCCATTTGGGCAATTTTTCCGAAGAAATCCTCATCCGAGAAATCGAAATGGTCACCGTGAAACGGTTGGGTGAACAAGCTCAATAAGTCGTAGAATATTTTGGTAAAATACTCAATCTCCTTAGGGCTGTCATCATGACGCAATATTTCGAGTTCGTACAGTTTTTCGTTGAACAATTTTGGATTGTTGATAATTTCCGGTTTTGCTAGTTCAAAATACGGATTGTAAAACTCCTCGGGAACATGTTTGATACAACCAAAATCTATCGCTACTAATTTTCCTTCTGCATCTATTAAAAAGTTGCCCGGATGCGGATCGGCATGAACTTGCTTCAAATGGTGCATTTGGTACATATAAAAATCCCATAACGCCTGCCCTATTTTATCTCCTTTGTTTCTATCTTCATTGTGCGCAGCGAATTCCGATAAATGTTCACCGTCAATCCATTCCATCGTTAAAATCTTTTCCGAGGAATACTTCGGATAATATTTCGGAAAGCGCAGATTTTCAATCTTGCCACACCATTCAGATACTTCTAAACTCTGTTTTAATTCTAAAACATAATCGGTTTCTTCGAGCAGTTTGTCTTCTACTTCTTTAAAATATTTATCAGAATCTTTTCCTTTGATATTAAACATTCTGATGGCAAACGGCTTAACCAAAGCCAAATCAGAACTAATACTTTCCGCCACTCCCGGATATTGGATTTTCACAGCAAAATTTTTCCCATCCTTTGTTGCTTGGTGTACCTGACCGATACTCGCCGCATTCTTGGCATCCGGAGTGAAGGAATCGTATAATTCTTCAGGATATTTCCCTAAATACTTTTTAAACGTTTTTCGAACCAATGGAGCTGATAATGGCGGAACCGAAAATTGAGATAAAGAAAACTTTTCCACATACGCTTGAGGCATGATGCTTTTATCCATGCTTAACATTTGAGCTACTTTCAAGGCACTCCCTTTTAAGTTTTTCAAACCGTCATAAATGTCTTCGGCATTGTTTTCGTTGAGCTTGTCTCGGGTTAAAGAAGGATTGACTATTTTTTCACCATAATAGGCTACGTAATTGCCCCCAACTTTGATTCCGGTTTTAACCAACTGTCCGGCGCGTTCTATTTTTCCGGTTGGAATTTTATCTAATGTTTTCATTTACTGCATTTTTTCTTTCCAGAGGAATTTACCTAAGTCAAACAAACTTTCCAACGGTTTAGTGTCTAATAGATCTACTACTGTATTTACTGACTTCTCAATCAACACATCAGTTTTTTCGAATCCTTTTGACGTATCATCCATCCAAAATTTCAATAAGAATAAGAACTGAAGCCAAGCTCCTTCAGAGTATAAGGGTTCGGTTACTTCCGCCACTTTCCCGAATGGCTCTGAAGGTTCTGACTTTACGGTATCTACGATATATTTTTTAAAATGGTTTCTGAATTCTTTTAAATTGAACAGATTTTTTAATCCTTCTTTGTTTTCTTTTAAGGAGAACACTACATAACTTCTATTCAAAGTTAAAATTTCAAACAAAGTGAAGTAAAGTGTTAGTAATTTGTTTTTATCGGTGTAGCTTTCAAAATCCTTCTCTTTTTCAATTGTTGCCACAGCATTTTCAAAAAACTTGACCCAAATAGCTTGCTTCATAGCATCAAGTGAACCAAAGAATGAATAAAAATCACTTTCCTCAATCGAATGTTTTTTACAAAAGATATAAGTGTTCTTTGGTGTTTCGTTGTGTTCCAAAACATCATTCATATACAATGAAATGAGAGTATTGTCATCAATAGCACGTTTCTTTTCTCTAGTTTTTTTTGCAGTAGCCATAGTGTCTGTTTATTGTGATGTAAATTTAATAATGTTTAACTATTTTAAAAAATTATTAAACAAAAAGTTTTGTTAAATGTTGTTCAAAAAAAATGAAAAAAGAAAAGATGTTTTTATGCAAACATCCTATTGTGCGTCCATTAGCCATCAAAAATTTATAAAATCAAGAGAGACATTCCGGTTTTAACCTTTACATTGACTCAACAGAAAAAATATTCTTTCAAAAAAAACACATCTAAAAGGAATGAGATACCAAATAATTCAATAGATGACGCAATGTTTTTAATAAAACAGAAATTAACTTAAAATGTATAGTTAATTTATACATTACATAATTTTAGTTATTGTTTTATGAGATATCTTTAATGATTAACTCTATTTTATTTGTGTTCATGAAAAAATCGATATCTATTTTAATAATTTTACTTTTATTGATTGTTCCAAATAACATGACTGCTCAAGTGGGTATAGGAACTACAAATCCAAATAGTGCTCTTGATATAACATCAACCAATAATGGATTATTGATTCCCAGAGTAGCATTAACTAACACATCAACAGTACTTCCTATTCTAACCGGTAAAGCTTCAGAGCTTGTTTATAATACCGCCACTACAGGCGATGTTACTCCCGGATTTTATTACTTGAGTGCCGATGCAGGTCCTTGGGTACGATTGGCTACAACAACAGCCAATTCTTGGCTGATAACAGGAAACACCGGTATCGTTGATGGGACAAATTATATTGGGACAGCCGCTTCTACAAATGTTGATGTGGCTTTCAGGAGAAATAACGTAGCAGCCGGTAAAATAGGAACTACCAACACTTCATTCGGATTATTGGCGGCATCTAATAATGGCTCTACCCACAATACTGCTATCGGAGTGAATGCTCTTACTAACAGTACCAATGCAGCTTCATCTAATAACGTTGCGATTGGATTTGGTGCCATGGATAATTTGGGTGGCAATAACACTGCACAATGTGTTGCAGTGGGTGTAAATGCTTTTGGTTCAGCTACTACAAACAGTAATAGTGTAGCCATAGGTTACAATGCGGCTCAAGGCACTTCAACAGGAATTGACAATACCGCAATTGGTTCAGGAGCTTTGAATAATAATTCTACCGGTCAACAATCAACCGCTGTGGGCAGAAATGCTTTGTTTGGTTCTACGGGAAGTTTTAACATAGGCATAGGATATGCTGCCGGATATAACATTGGTGCCGGAACAAATAACACCTGTATTGGTTATCAATCAGATGTTTCTTCAGGACTTACAAACGGCACAGCCATTGGAAATGGTGCTGTATGTACTGTGAGTAATACAATGAAATTTGGCAATGCATCCGTTACCAATAATTATTTCAGTAATACTGTTAATGCCGTTACTTTTACAGCATCGTCTGATTTGAGATACAAAAAAGAAATAAGTCCCATTTCCTCAAGCTTAGACATTTTAAGCAAATTACAACCTGTCAATTATTATTTTAAAACAGAACAAGAATTAACCGCCGAAAAAATAAAATCAATAGCTTTTGGTGGAGATAAAACCCATGAAAGACAAGTTGGATTTATTGCTCAAGAAGTGGAAAAACTTGTTCCCGAGGTTGTTCATACTGATGGTGAAGGCTACAAATCTATTGACTATGCTAAGTTTTCACCATTCATTATCAAAGCAATGCAAGAACAACAATTACTAATAGAGCAACTTCTCAAAACAAACGAAAAACTTCTCAAAGACAATCAAGAAATCTTAAAACGCTTGGAAGCTTTAGAAAAAAAATAAAATAAAAAAGCTGTCTCGAAAGAAACAGCTTTTTTGTTTTATTTAAATTAACCTGAAACTATTTTCCGGCCTCTTTTTGAGCATCTTGAACCATTTTTTCATTGGCGGTAATGGCAAATTCTACACGGCGGTTTTGACTTCTGCCTTCCGGAGTATCATTAGTGGCAATAGGATCAGCAATCCCTAAACCAGTGGTGACAAATCTGGAAGAAGACAATCCTTTGCTCGACAAATAAGCTTTCACTGAAGCTGCTCTTTGATCAGATAAAGTCAAGTTGTATTCCGGAGTTCCGGTACTGTCTGTATAACCGTAGATTTGGATATTAGTATCCGGATACTGATTAAATACGGGAACCAATTTATCTAAATTAGCTTTTGCAGTTGAAGTCAAAGTAGACTTGTTAGTATCAAAACGAACCGCATTTTCACCTAAAGTTAATTTGATTCCTTCTCCAACTCTTTCAACTTGAGCACCCGGCAATGCCGTTTCTATTTCTCTGGCTTGTTTGTCCATTTTAGTTCCGATAACACCACCGGCAACGCCACCGATTACGCCGCCTAAAACCGCTCCAAGAGCGCCGTTTCCGCCTTTACCGATATTGTTTCCTAAAATTCCTCCGATAACCGCTCCACCAACCGCTCCTATTGCAACGCCTCGTTGTTGGTTACTTGTATTTTTTACGGCTTCACAACTGGTGAACACCATTGAAACCATCATTAAACTTCCTAATAATAGTGCGCTATATTTTCTCATGCTTTATTAATTTATTTTTTGAAATTGATATACTACATCGGTTAAAGTACCGCCAACATTGATTTTGTCAATCAACTGAAACGATTTATCCGTTTGATTGGCCACTCTTAAAACATAACCTGATTTTACTGTTTTGGCTTTTGCTTCATCTAAAATTTTTAGTACAAACTCGCCTTCTTTGTTGATGAACCAAGAAATCGGTGTGGAATAGGTTGTACAACTCGGACTGTTCAAAGCCATATTTCCTTTGTTACTCATAGAAACAAATTTCCATTTGCTTCCAATAAAACATTTAGAATCCGCTAAGTCAAAAGAAGTTACTTTAATTACCTCAGAACCCGGATAATTAACCGAAGAAATGACCCATTCGCCTTTAATTGCCGTTTGAGATTTCGAATCTATTTTAGTACTTGTGGCAGAATTCTTTGACTTACAAGAAAAAATCAAAATGGAAACCAAACCTAGAAAAATAATTTTTTTCATCCTTATTTTAAAATTATGAATTAATATAGACAAATATACGTCCCTTTTTGATTTTTCCCTTTACATAATTTTACTAAATGATTGTAGAATTGTTACTACGTCAATTTGTCATAAGTATAATAATTGGTATTAGTTTTGACTGATTGAATTCAAATTGTTTAATTAAAATATCGAAATATGACAACAGGAAAAATTAATGTATCAGTAGAAAACATCTTTCCGCTAATCAAGAAGTTTTTATACAGCGACCACGAAATTTTCTTGCGTGAATTGGTATCCAATGCAACGGATGCTACCTTAAAATTAAAACATTTAACCAGTATTGGCGAAGCCAAAGTAGAATACGGCAATCCAATCATTGAAGTTAAAATTGACAAAGAAGGCAAAAAGTTACACTTCATCGACCAAGGCTTGGGAATGACTGCCGAAGAAGTTGAGAAATACATCAACCAAGTGGCTTTCTCGGGTGCCGAAGAGTTTTTGGAAAAATATAAAGACTCTGCCAAAGATTCAGGAATTATAGGCCACTTCGGTTTAGGGTTTTATTCTGCTTTTATGGTAGCCGAAAAAGTGGAAATCATCACCAAATCATTCAAAGACGAACCGGCAGCACACTGGACCTGTGATGGCAGTCCGGAATTTACTTTGGAACCACATGAGAAAACCGACAGAGGAACCGAAATTATTTTACACATCGCCGAAGATTCATTAGAATTTTTAGAAGAATACAGAATACGTGAATTGTTGACCAAATACAATAAATTCATGCCTGTACCAATTAAATTTGGCACCAAAAAAGAAGCCTTACCAAAACCGGAAGACGCCGGTGAGGATTACAAAACGGAATACATCGATGTGGATAATATCATCAACAATCCAAATCCGGCGTGGACGAAGCAACCGGTGGATTTGACTGAGGAAGATTATAAAAATTTCTACCGCGAATTGTACCCGATGCAGTTTGAAGAACCTTTGTTCAATATTCATTTGAATGTGGATTATCCTTTCAATTTGACCGGAATTTTGTATTTCCCGAAAATGTCAGCTGATTTGCAATTACAAAAGGACAAAATCCAATTGTACCAAAATCAGGTTTATGTAACCGACAATGTTGAAGGAATTGTTCCAGAGTTTTTAGGTATGCTGAAAGGCGTAATCGATTCTCCGGATATTCCGTTGAACGTGTCGCGTTCCTACTTACAAGCCGATGGCAACGTGAAGAAAATCTCTAACTATATCACGCGTAAAGTGGCGGATAAATTGAAATCTTTATTCAACGAAAACCGAGAAGATTTCGAAAAAAAATGGAATGACATCAAAATTGTATTGGAATACGGAATGCTATCCGAACCGAAATTCTACGAAAAAGCTGGTGATTTTGTGTTGTATCCAACGGTGGATGACAAATATTACACTTTGGCAGAATTAAAAGAAGCCATCACAGCCAACCAAACCGATAAAAACGGAAAATTGGTGGTGCTTTATGCTTCGAATAAAGACGCACAACACAGCTATATCGAAATCGCCAAAGACAAAGGTTACGAAGTATTGTTATTAGATTCGCCTATCGTTTCACATTTGATTCAGAAATTAGAAAGCGATAATGAAAACTTGACCTTTACACGTGTCGACTCAGACCACATCGATAAATTAATTCAAAAAGAAGACACTCAAATTTCAAAACTGTCTGAAGAAGAATCAACCCAATTGAAAACGGTTTTGGAAGAAATTGTACCCAAAACCAATTATTCAGTACAATTGGAGCCTATGGACAGCAGCGCAGCGCCATTTATCATCACCCAACCGGAATTTATGCGAAGAATGAAAGAAATGAGTCAAACCGGTGGCGGCGGTATGTTTGGCATGGGGAATTTCCCGGAAATGTATAATTTGGTGGTGAATACCAATTCAGATTTGGCCACAACCATTTTAAACACTTCGGACAAATCGGCTCAGGAAAGTTTGGTAAAACAAGCTTTAGATTTAGCGAAGATTTCTCAAGGTTTATTAAAAGGCGAAGAATTGACGGCTTTTGTAAAGAGAAGTTTTGAACTAATTAAGTAATTAGTCATTAGCCAAAAGGCAATAGTTAAAAAAACCTGTGAGTGAAAGCTTGCAGGTTTTTTTATTGGATATATTTCCCGTACTTCGTACTTCGTAAATCAAACTTTGCACTTACCATGACACTCAACATAGAAACACCCGCGCTTTTATTTTCAGCTACTTCTTTGATTTTGCTGGCTTATACCAATCGCTTTCTAACTATTGCGCAAATCGTTCGCAGTTTAAAAACACATTATGACGAAAACCACACACGAAGCATTTTGTTACAGATTAAAAACCTCAATCTGAGGCTTTCTTTAATTCGTTACATGCAACTTTTTGGTGTGTTGTGTTTGTTCCTTTCGGTCTTTGCGATGTTGTGTTTGTTTGTAGAATGGCATACTGCCGGGATTTATCTTTTTGCAGCGAGTTTATTGTGTTTACTGACTTCTTTGGCTATTTCTTTTTGGGAGATTAGTATTTCGGTAACGGCATTGCGTTTGCATTTGAGCGATTTGGAAGAAGAAGAGAAAAAAAAGTAAAAACTTACATTGTTTTCCATATCTTTATTGATGTCAAATAGTTAACCAAAAACCAACATCAATGAAACAAAAACTACTATTCCTCTTTTTACTGACTTTTTCAATTGCTATAGCTAAGCCAAAAGAGAAAACTACTGTTAACCCAGCCATTGGG